>RGTL01000001.1 GCA_010025385.1 Gammaproteobacteria bacterium
GTACGCTTGCGCTTTATTTTTGGGGAGCGCATCGTCCGGAAGGGCTTTAAGCGCGTTGCCCGGCCGTCTAGCGTCGAACAGTAATTGAGCGGCAAGTTGGGGATCAGACATCTTGTTATGTTCTATCTGGGGAAAGATTAGGGCTAAGTGTAGCCGACGGCAAAATGCAAAACTGTCCGCTAGGGCTAAGTTTCGCTGGTCTGATGCCAGCCCGATGGATATTATTGCGCGCCTGATTCATTTTTTGCCGCGGCTTTGCCGACCTTTGACATGTCTTCTCTATTTGCACCGCTTCAGATTCGAGGTCTGACGATCCCTAACCGTCTGGTGATCTCACCAATGTGCCAGTACAGCGCCGGGGATGGAATCGCCAATGACTGGCATCTGGTGCATCTAGGGAAGTTCGCTCAAGGTGGTGCCGGCATTGTCTTTACCGAAGCGGCAGCGGTGCAAAGACGTGGGCGAATCACGCATGGCGATCTGGGAATCTGGTCCGATGCGCATGGACAGGCTCTGGCAGGAATAACCGGGTTTATCCGAAGTATGGGGTCGACCTCCGCGATCCAATTAGCCCACGCGGGCCGCAAGGCGTCGATGCAGCGCCCTTGGCACGGCAATGGGCCCTTGGGAGATGACGATCGGGCCCGAGGCGATGAACCGTGGAGCGTGGTTGCCCCATCTGCCATTCCGTTGGGCGATGGCTGGCTGATGCCCGCTGAGATGACTGCTGAGGATATTGCCCGAGTGGTGGATGATTTTGCGGCAGCTGCCCGGCGATCCCATCACGCGGGTTTTGATATCGCAGAAATCCACGCAGCTCACGGATACCTGGCGGCGAGTTTTCTCTCGCCCATCAGTAATCACCGAAAAGACGGCTACGGTGGAGATCGTAAGGGACGCTCTCGCATGCTGCTAGAGACGGTCGAAGCCGTCCGCGGCGAATGGCCGGCAGACAAGCCTCTGTTTGTGCGGGTCTCTGCGGTGGACGGGGCACCGGAGGGCTGGTCTCTTGATGACACGGTAGTGCTTGCGAAAGAGTTAAAAGGATTGGGTGTGGATGTTATCGATTGTTCTTCTGGGGGTATTCTCGGAGCCGCCACGGCCGCTAAGGGTGCGCCACCGCCACTGGGTTTTCAGGTGCCGTTTGCCGAGGCCATCAAAAAGCAATCTGAACTCCTTACCCAGGCCGTGGGTAATGGCCACCGCAATACGGCTGGTGGCTCTCTCGGCGTGCCAAAGTGCTCGAGGCTATTGCGCAACAAGATTCGGCTTCCTAGCCGCCCTTTTCGGCAGACATTATTAATTTAAAGGAGATAAGAAGCATGCAACCTGCTGTGGTTAGCTCTTGGAACGATTTTGATCCACTCAAACATGCCATTGTGGGCCGGGCTGATTTCACCTGCATTCCCCCGTCGGAGCCTGCGACAGAGGCAAAGGTGCCGGAAGACAGCGACATGCGAGGTATGTGGGGCCCAAGGCCGCTCGCAACGGTCGAGCGTGCCAACGTACAGCTCGATAACCTTGTAAACCTTTTAGAAAGTCGAGGTGTACGGGTCGATCGTCCCGAGCCGATCCAATGGAATCAGGCGGTCATTACGCCCGATTTTTCCACCGGCTCGATGTTTGGGTGTATGCCTCCGCGCGACGTGTTGCTCACAGTGGGGAAAGAAATTCTGTCTGCGCCTATGTCCTTTCGCTGCCGCTACTGGGAATTTTTGGCGTACCACTCCCTGATGCAGCGTTACTTTGATGAAGACCCCGAGTTCCGATGGGAGCAGGCACCGAGGCCGAGACTTTCTGATCACTCGTACCAGGCCGGTTACTTTGATGAGATCACGATAGAGGAGCGTCTCAAGCGTACGGCGGCGCTTGATTTTGTAACGACGGAGCATGAACCGCTCTTTGATGCGGCTGACATTCTTCGTATCGGAAAGGATTTGTTCTGTCAGCATGGCCTCACGACCAATCGGCGTGGGATGCAGTGGCTGCAGCGGCATTTTCCCGATCATCGCGTGCACGCGGTGAATTTTCCTGGTGATCCTTACCCGATCCACATCGACGCCACGTTTGTGCCGCTGCGACCGGGTCTCATTATGAATAACCCAAACCGCAAGCTACCGGACGCGCAACGTGAGATATTTGCCGCCAATGATTGGGAAATCGTTGATGCCGCGCAGCCGTCCAACGATCGTCCACCGCCACTTTGCTACTCCAGTGTCTGGCTGTCGATGAACGTCTTGATTCTTGATCACAAAACGGTAATCGTAGAGGAGAGTGAATACCAGCAGGCCGAGCAGTTAGACAAGCTTGGTTTCGAGGTGCTGCCGCTCGCGTTCCGGGATGCGTATCCATTTGGTGGCGGTCTACACTGCGCCACTGCGGATGTATTGCGTGAGGGAACGTGTGACGACTACTTCCCGATCCAGTCCGGGCCAACACGGGTCGGGTAATCGGAGCAGAAAATTACCCAACCTTAACTTCTGGCTGACGGTGTGTATTCTCCTTTCAGCTGGCAAATGGAGCGACCGTCCTCGAGAACCGCATAAGCGCGAAGTGTTTCATCAGCGCCTAGTTTTGCATGCCCTCGCCAGCCAGCGTCACTCACTGTTGGGAAAAGTCTCTCGACGTCAGGGCGACTGGCGCCAGGAAAAGCCAGCCCTGTTATCGTTTCGCCAGCGGCGAATAAGACGAGCCTCGGGGGTTTTTTAGAGGCCTGGTCGATCGCCCAACCCGATGTGCGATACCCGGACCTATCTGATGAGATTTCCCGCACCGTGTCTAGATAGCCTGCGCATCGATCGGAGTTCACGAGTGTGAATATCTTCGATAGCGTCTCACCGGGCAATGCAGAGAACCAAAGAGAATAGATGCCAAGACTATCCTGCTCCAGAACCTGAGCCTTCTCAAAGATATTCCATGGGTGTGGATGTAGTCTCCAAAAGATATCTTCATCATAGACTTCAGCGAGGATCGCAGTAGCGGCTTGTTTTTTTGTATTTCTCCAATCCTCCCTCAATTCCCAGAAGTTACTTTGGCTCACGATGACGCTTGAGATCATAAGTGTGCCCAAAAACGTGCCGCTAACTAGCCAGAATAGACGATATCTCTTAGCCGCTTGGTAGGCAACAATACAAGTGGCGCAAATCGCGAGCCAAAAAACTAGAGCGGGCGTCGCGTACCGACCAGTCGCTGCTTGGGTCAGCCCAAAGTCAACACGGCCGAGAGCAGTGGCGATCGCCGAGCCCAATATGAACATTACTATCAAGACCAGAGTAGTTGAATATCTGTCTTTGAAGATGTTTCTTTTCTGATCCATCACAGCAGTGCTGAAGAGGATCATAGCGAGAGCGATTCCTGCGAGCCCCACTGCGCTTGCATATTCTGGCCAATGAGGGGAGAGAGGATGGCCTAAGTAGATGGATACGTATTCGATAATCGGCCATAGGGTATTGATCGTTTCGGAGGGGTGAGAATGGCCTGGCGGGAACTGGAAATCGTGGAAGTAAGTGGCCCAGACGCTGATACCCGTGATTGCAATTATGGTTAACTTTCTCATGGAGAGCCGACCTATCAGTCCCGCAAAAAATGCAACGGGCCACGTGAGAAGCCCGTTAGACATGGTCAAGGTAGCGGCCATACAAAGACAAAGCCCTCCGATAAAGCAGATGATCTCTTTCTTCCTGGCTCTAGGGCTATAGGCCGCAACATCCGTCGGAAAAAGATAGAAGAATCCCCAGGAAGCAAGCGCAAACACGCCGACGAATTGCAATTGAAAGGGGGTCTTCAAATTATCAAACTGAAGTACCGAGAACATAATTGCGACAATCACGCTTGTCACGGCGATTGCTTGCCAAGATTGATACTCGAGAGACTTATTTACGAGCTTTGCAAGAAAAATAGCATGACCCAGTTGCACCAAAAAAAGAATAGTGAGGGTTAGGAGACCGGCGCCGTGAAACCATCGAAGATCAGAGAAGAAAATTACTCTCGGTAATGCAATTCGGTGTTCATTGTGTTGACTTAAAAGCACCTCAAAGAAAGAGTCTTTTTTGACTGCTTCCCACCGCGAGAGTTCATCCCATTCGTCATAGAAGGGGACGGGGAGATAATCGTGGAAGGTCATCCCCAAAGCAGCGGCTACGGTAGTAATTGCAACCCCAGCTAACGAGATAATAAAAATTGCTAACGGAAAATTTATGAGTACTCTACGAGTTATATAAGAGGCCATGCTCCGGCGCATATTTAGCGATGCCACACTTGCAGATGGGTTTCTTGGTGTTGGCCGCGATCGATTTGTCCGTGGCGAGCAAGACGATTTTCTAGCCAACAGTAGAAAATGATGAACAGATAGGCGCTCGATACTTCGTCCACCTTAAACTTTGAGACACCTTCTTTACGGTTGTACCAATTATTGGAGAGGATCTTGAACGAGTAACCTCGAACCATCGCCTTTAATGGGAGTTCAACAGTTAAGTTGAAGCCATAGGAAAGTAGAGGCTGAAGGCCTGCAATAACATGCCGACCGTAGAGTTTGAATGCGTTAGTAGTATCGTTGTAACGGGTTAAGAAGAGTAGGCGAATCAGCTGATTGCCAAGGCGATTCAGGAGTCGTTTCGCGACCGGATAATCTACAACCTTGCTGTTACGCGAGAAGCGGGTTCCAAAAACACAGTCAGCTCCAGATTCGAAGGCACGATAGAACCGTACAAGGTCGTTGGGATCATCGGAGCCATCCGCCATCACTATTGCCACGCAGTCACCCCTAAACTGGGTTAGACCGAGTCGGACTGCGTAACCAAATCCGTTTGGGGGGGCGTTGTTTAGGAAGCGGACACGTTCATCTGAGAGCGCTTCGAGTATCGCTTGAGTTTGATCGGTTGAGTTATCGTTGATTACAAGGATTTCATAGTTGACAACCGCGTCTTCGAGTGCTCTTCGTAAGCTCCGTATGGTCTCTGCGATATGTCCCTCCTCGTTATGCGCCGGAATGACAACCGAGAGCAGATTTGGAACTCCAGAGCTCTGCCATTCCGATAGAGATTGTACGGTTATGGGCATGGCTTGAACTTAGAGGCGCTCAGACTGGCCCTCGATAACTGCTTCCATGATCTGGTGCATGTTATGCGTGATTGACCAGTTGGGGTAATGGCGCTCAAATTTCGAGATATCACTAATCCACCACATGTGGTCTCCCACTCGATTGGTCTCAGAGTAGGTCCAGTTAAAGACTTTTCCGGTTATTTGTTCTGCCATCGAAATGGCCTCGAGCATGGAACAGTTGGCACGCCGCCCTCCCCCGATATTGTAAATTTCCGCGACTCGTGGATTCTTGAAGAAATGCCAGAATGCGTTTACCAGGTCTGCCGAGTGGATGTTATCTCGAACCTGTTTGCCCTGATATCCGAAGACGGTGTATTGATCTCCGGTAAGAGCGCATTTCGCGAGATACGCTAGGAATCCGTGCAACTCAGCCCCTGAATGCCCTGGTCCGGTGAGACATCCCCCCCGAAAACATGCCGTAGGCATGTCAAAATAACGGCCGTACTCCTGAACAAGAAGATCGGCAGAAGCCTTAGAGGCGCCGAAAAGACTGTGAAGCGTGTTATCGATACTCATCGACTCGTCGATGCCTCTCTCGTAAAAAGAATGGTCGTCCAAAACCTCCCAACGTGTTGGGAGTTCCACGAGGGGTAAGCGGTTTGGCGTATCCCCGTACACCTTATTGGTGCTTGTGAAAATAAACGGCGCCCGCGGACAGAATTCGCGCGTCAACTCCAGAAGATTGAGGGTGCCCACAGCGTTCACGCTAAAGTCAGTTAACGGCTCTTTTGCAGCCCAGTCGTGTGAAGGTTGAGCTGCAGTGTGGAGAACGATTTGAATCGAAGTTCCATAACGTCCGAAAAGCGCCCTTAGCGCCTTAACGTCGCGAATATCGACCGACTCGTGGACGTAGTTGGGAAGTGATGCTTGCAATTGGTCTTGGCTCCATCGCGTACTCGCGCTCGCGCCAAAAAAATATGCCCTCATGTCATTGTCAATGCCGACAACATCCATTCCTTTGTCAGCGAACAGTCGCACCGCCTCAGCGCCAATGAGCCCCGCGGACCCTGTAACTATTGCAACCATAGTCGATACAAACCTCTACTTTTATTATTTAAGAATCGGCTCGAGCTGTTGTCGGTGATCGCGCAGCCAAGCGAATATTTCTGCAAGAATGGTTTCCACTGGGATCGTTGGTGTCCATCCGATCGCATCTGAGATCAGCGAGTGGTCGCTAATGTACCAAGGGATATCGGCAGGGCGTGTTGCTGAGTCACTTTGAATATCGACTTTGGATTCTGACATCAGTTCACAAATTTGCGTTAGCTCGCGGAGGGATACTGAAGTGTTTAATCCTCCTCCAAGGTTGAAGGCTTGACCCGACAATTCACCAATCCTGGTGAGCTGCAACTTGATCGCGCGATAAAGATCTGCGATGTGAAGAATATCTCGAACCTGGTGACCCGCTCCTCCAAACCCCATGTAACTGAGTGCCCCTCCGTACAGGTGCCTTGCGGCCCAAAGCACCACAAAGCCCTGATCGACTTTTCCCATTTGCCACGGCCCCGTAAGAACGCCACAACGGTTAGTAATACCGCGAAGGCCATACATATCAAGATATTCGGAGATGAGCAGCTCCGATGCGAGTTTCGTCGCCCCGTAAAGAGATCTTGGTCCGATTAATGGAAAATTCTCCGCTATTCCAGACCGTCCCCAACCGACTCCAGTTTCTTTCTTGGAAAGCGAGAACCGACTGCCGTCTTGGTCAAGAGGAAGGTCGCGCAAGGGCTTTATCGGGTAAACACGACTGGTCGAGAGGAAGACTATATCGGCCTCATGCGCACGGGCCGCTTCCAAACAATGTGTGGTGCCCGTGAGGTTTGTGTTGATTAAATAAGACGGACTGGACCCATAGCCCGCATGGACCGACGGCTCAGCTGAACACTCAATCAGAAGGTCAAAGCTCCCGACGGAGGCGAGATCTTCAGGGTTGCGGATATCACCATGTGTGAACTCAACGCCGTTGTTGGCTAGGCGATTGAGGGATAGCTCGGATCCGCGTCGCTTTAAATTATCAAGCGCGGTGACGCGGATATCCTGGAAGTCCTGCTTGAAAAGTATTCCTAAATTAGAGCCAACAAAGCCCGCTCCCCCTGAAATAAGGATATGTTTGTGATTCATCAAGATTGATCCGGTCAGCGCGTTCCCAAGTCAGATTAGACTCAAAACTTGGGCGTACTTTACCAGTGGATCAACAGATAGCGAAAAGCGTGAGGATGCCTTAGTGTGCCTTCGACTGGTGGGCTGCGTGCATCATAGCGATTGCTCGCCCGGCGACAGCGGTTAATACGAGTCCACCCCCCAATAATGCCAACATAGAGGGGCGCTCACCGAAGCCGACCCAGACCCACATCGGCCCGAGGATGAATTCGATCAGCGTGATCAGCATGATTTCGGCGCCCGGTACATGGCGGGAGCCTTGAATAAACAGAAAGTGCACCACGGTGACAATGCCGCCACCCCAAAAAAGACAAAGCAGTCCGTCGTGAAGCGTCAAATGGTAGTCCCAGTCGGCTCCCGCAAGTCCCAAATCACAAACAAAGAGAAGAAGAAAGCGCACAGCAGGGCGAGTAAATTGCCCAAAATGGTTCCACCGCCTAGGCCGTCAGCGACCATCAAGCCGATGCCTGCCATGGCAAAGACGATCGCTATAAGCGTGGTCCGTGACAGGCGCTCTCGTAGGATTATCCAGGCAAGGACAGCCGTAATCAGCGGCGATGCGCTTAGGGTGAAAAGCGCGTTCGCTACGGTTGTATGGACCATTGCAAGAATGACCGTTGGGTTGGCAAGACCCAGGCAGACCCCCGCTGCAAGGCCTACCCATCCGGCATCTACGAACATTCGGATCAGGTGTCCCCGATATCGAATGGCAAGCACCAGCAGAATCGCTGGTGTGAAAAAGATCTGCCGCCCGAAAATGACCTGCCATTCGTTAGCCGATTCGATGCTTCGCAGCATGAACCCGTTAATTGAGATCAATAGACTGCTGCTGGCTATGAGCAGGACCGCGTATCGTTGAGAAGGGCTTTCCATCAAAAGGTCATCGCGCGTGGATCGGCCGCCGACCTTGCCGCAGCGTGACTATGGAGAGCGCGATAAGCGTTAGGAATATGATCGCGCCGCCGATCAGGGTCTGCATGCTGGGCATTTCCTCGAGAACTAGCCATACCCATAAAGGGGCCAGCAGAACCTCCAGACGCATGACAAGGCTTACTTCCGGCGCGGACAGGTAACGCGGACTAAGAGCGATCATGCCCATGCTTATCGGAACAATAAACAGACATAAAAGGATGGTGAGCGCGAATGTCTGCCCGGCAACGCTCGACGGACTGGCAAGGGGTAGCACAATCAGCGAGACCAGAATTCCACTCCATGCGAGCGACGGCAGCATGCTGACTTCGCGGTGCCGCTGAATCATGACGAAGCAAAAGGCCAGCGCACAGCTGGCTGCGAATGCGGAGAGGTCACCCGGCATCCTCCCGGTTTCGAGGCTTCCCAGAAAAACGATCGCAAGACCAATCGCAATAGCCATCGCAGCAATCCAGGTGGTCGCAGCGGTTCGCTGATTAAACAACGCAAACCCGAGCAAGGCGGCAATCAGGGGCGAGCTGCTCATGATCACAAGCGCGTTGGCCACGGCTGTGTTCAGGATAGCAAAAACAAACGCGAGGGCGCTAACCGCAAAGCTGAGGGCCACCCACGCGCCATGGGCTCCCACCCGGAGCATGGCGCGAAGGGGTAACTGGCGTTCAATCAGGCCAATCATCACCAGCAGTCCTAGCGCAGACAGACTGCCTCGCCAGAAGACCATCGTCCAAACGTCGGCATTGATTAATCGAAGAATCAAACTATCCGGACTCAGCAGGACGATCCCGCCGAGTGACAGTGCCAAGCCTTTGAGTCGATCCGTCATCTTGATTTCGCTGAGGTTCAGATCATTAGTCAGTGGGGTTAAACGGTATTCTGTGCGTGGGTCGCGAGAGCGGGAACCGACCATTTGTCTCTTGCGTCCACCCAGAACTCCGCGGGGGATGACAGATCCCTGTCTAAAGCAGGTTGTCCCAGAAACCGCCAGGCGGACTGTAGTGCAGAAAGTGGCTCCCGGGCGTTCAATGCACTGGCGTTGTCGCTCTTACTGATTTTTTTGCCGTTTGCGTCCTTGGCAAGCGGCACATGCAAGTACACGGGCGTCTCGTAATCAAGCAATTCGCACAAGTAGATCTGCCTTGGTGTGGACAGGAGAAGATCTGCGCCGCGCACAACGTGAGTGATGCGATCCAGAGCGTCGTCCACTACAACGGCCAATTGATAGGCGGTCAGGTTGTCCGCCCGGCGAATAACAAAGTCGCCCACCTCGTGTTCGATGTTCTGCTGTTGCCTGCCAAAGGCCCGATCTGTGAAGGAGATTAATGCGGAATCGGTTCGTAGGCGAATGGCACGCTGACCATCGCCCAGTCCATTCCATAGTCGGCAGGTGCCGGGATAAATCGGACCCTCGCGACCCGGTTCGCTGATCAGTTCGATATCACGTCGCGAGCATCGACACGGGTAAGCGAGCTGTTGATCGAGCAAGGCCAGGCTTGCCTCTTCGTAGGCTGCCAAGCGTTGGGATTGCCAGCGAATGGCCCCCGCCCATTCAAAGCCGAGCCCTGCCAGCGAGTGAACGATTCGGTCGGCAGACCCTGGAGCGACTCGAGGGGTATCGATATCGTCGATTCTAAGGATCCACTGTCCGTTTTCATGCAAGGCATCCGCGAAGCTGGCTACGGCGGTTACGAGCGAGCCGAAATGCAAATCTCCCGAAGGTGATGGGGCAAATCGTCCTACATAGTCAGTGGATGTAATGCTCAATGTCTCACCTCAAGATAGGCCTTTTCAGGGCCAGGCAGATTCTTGCCGCGCAACCTATTCTAGGGGCGTGCGCTCGGACTATGGGACGATCCGGAGTGTGCTTCTCGCGATCACGCGGGACAGACTTACGCTTGATATATTGTCCCTTCAACCTCTTTTGTTTTTTGCTCGCTGAAATGGAAAAGCGGGGTGGAGAGCCTGAACCATGATTAACTCGAGTCGATGGGCGTCTTTCTTTTTCTGTTGGACACTTCTGGCGGTGTGTTTCGCAACGCTGGCGCGCGCCGAAACAGAAATCGAAGTCTGGAAATCACCTACGTGTGGTTGCTGTTCCGCCTGGGTGGATTACATGCAAGAAAATGGGTTCAAGGTCATTGCGTACAACACCGATGACATGGTCTCAGTTAAGTTACAGCTTGGTTTGACCGATCGCTCGCTGTATTCATGCCATACCGCGCTTGTGGACGGCTATGTGATCGAAGGGCATGTACCCGTTCATGACGTTCGCCGATTGCTAGTGGAGCGCCCCGATATCGTCGGCTTGACGGCCCCCGGGATGCCGCAACTTTCACCCGGGATGGGCAGTATTGAACCCAAGGGCTATGACGTCCTGAGCGTTAGCGCAGATCAGCAGGTCTCGATTTTTTCGCGTTACTGACCACGCACACTCGTCTTCAATATCAAGGGCCATTTAATCGGTCGCCCACCAGCCAGCGGTTAGACTTGTTTGACGCAGCGGCGTGTCAACTCGCTTGGGCGCGTTTCTCAGATAACGTTGAGCCTCGCGACGGGCCGGCACGTCGAGAGAGAGCAAGTGTTGCCGCGCCGCCGGTAGACTGAATACAGAGCCGGTGGTTCGAAGGAAATTGCTTTCCCCATCGGTCCAAATAACGGCGTCGTAGGTAGTGGATTCGATCCAATTCTCAAAAAGGCCTGCGGTGTGGATACCGACGGCCCGACGCTCTCCATTGGAGCGATCGAAAAATCCTATGGTGTCTTCGGCGGTACGCTCTCGGCGAGCCAACTCATGAATCGCGGCTTGAAGATCAGTATGGGTGCTTTCAATCACACAGGTGGGGCAGGGTGTACCGTGATCCTCATCAATAACGAGCGCCAGAGCGCCCAGGCGTTTTTTTGAGACCAGCGAAAACTCAATTGGAACCAAGGGGCCTGCGTACATTTTCCAGCCCCCGCGCACGCTAGTCGCTAGACTTTCCAAGTCCCAAATTAGGGAACCGAAGCCAATGATGGCAATATTGCTCATGTATTTTGGGCACGTCCCTGAGCGGCACACAGGCTCAACGCTTCACGGAAGATTGACGAGCTTTTCCGGATACTGGAAGCGGTAGACACTCTTAAAAAAGGCAAACGTTTGATGCGTAATCGATTCTCGATTGAGGCGAATGAGGCGAGCACCCTCCCTGATATTTTACCGGTCTTTCCACTCACCGGCGCCGTCATATTGCCTAACGGGCAACTCCCGTTGAACATATTTGAGACACGGTATCTCGATATGGTCTTGGACAGTCTTTCCCACTCCCGGCTTATCGGCATGGTGCAGCCGAAGCCCTCAGCGAGTGAGGATGAATTTGATTTGCATCAAACGGGCTGTGCCGGCCGTATCGTCAGTTTCAGTGAGACCCGAGACGATCGGCTACTGATCATATTGGCGGGCGTGTGTCGTTTTGATATCGAGACGGAGATTGATCTCGCACCCGGTGGATACCGGCGAATGAAAGTATCCTGGACGCGCTTTTTGCACGACCTTGACGATCTGGATCAGGAATCGCCCCAACTGGACCCTTCGACCTTATTAGCATCGGCCAAACGCTATACCGATCATCGGCAACTCGCGGTCGATTGGAAGGCGCTTGATCACCTTCAACCGTCGGAATTAATCGATACCCTGGCGAGCAGCTTGCCGTTCTCGCCAGAGGAGAAGCAGGGCCTGGTGGAAGCCGTGGTCATGAACGATCGCCTCCAGCTGCTCACCGCGCTATGTGAATTCGGTGCGGTGTCAACAGACAGCAGCTCCCCTATCGCCCATTAGGCGCGCAGACGCTTAGGGATTTTTGTTGGGAACAAAGACCTGCACGCGTTGGTCTTTCAGACGAGCAGGAAAACATTCCAGATCGATTTCTGCAGGGTCGTCCAGCGGCCGTCCGGTGCGAAGACAGAAGCGACTGCCGTGAAGAGGGCATTTGACTTTATCGCCTTTTAGAGAGCCGGTAGCGAGCGACGCATCCTCATGTGTGCAGGTATCGGCAACCGCCAACGGTTCACCTTCTACGTTGGCGATCAGAATCTTGATTCGGCCGATATCCAACGTTCTCATCTGGCCCGGTGAAAAATCATCGAATCGTCCGGCGTCGATCCAGCGGCCGTCCTGGTCTGCGTCCCGGTCAAAGCCCATCGTTGCCTCCTCTTCCCGGTTCATGGATCGCAGCATTCTGGGCTAGCGGGCTTTCCGGAATGAACCAGGCTAATTTGTCGTGCAGTTTAACGACGTTGCCCACAATTAGAAGGGTGGGCGCCTGCACCTGATTTTTTGCGACCTCGTCCACCAGTGTTTCGAGGGTTGCCGCGATGACTTTTTGATTGAGCGTAGTACCCTGCTGAATCAGCGCAGCGGGCGTGGTGCCATCCAATCCATGGCGCACCATTTCTCTGCAGATAGACTCAAGCCCGGTCAAGCCCATGTATACGACCACCGTTTGGCCCGGCTGGCATAGCGCCTGCCAATTAAGGTCGACGGAGCCGTCTTTGAGGTGGCCTGTCACAAACAAGCACGATTGCGCATGATCTCTGTGCGTGAGTGGAATACCGGCGTACGAGGCGCAGCCGGCGGCTGCGGTGATGCCGGGGATGACTTGAAAGGGGATGCCCTGATTCACCAGATCCTCAATCTCTTCCCCGCCTCGTCCAAAGATGAAGGGATCTCCCCCTTTCAGTCTCAGTACGCGCTTGCCCTGTTGAGCCAATTCAAGCAGGAGTTGATTAATCTCACCTTGAGGCACAACATGGTTGGATTTTTCTTTACCGACATAAATGCGCTCGGCATCGCGCCTCACAAGATCAACAATGGCCGGGGCGACCAGGCGATCATAGAGGACCACGTCCGCACGTTGCATTAATCGGAGTGCCCGAAAAGTGAGCAGATCGGGATCGCCGGGCCCGGCACCCACCAGATATACCTCGCCCCGTTCGTAGGTGGCGTCATCTGCATGCTCGATCATGTGACGCAGCTCCTTTTGCGCCTGACCATCTTTGCCGGCAAAGACCAGTTCGGCTACCCGGCCCTGAAAGACCTCTTCCCAGAACGTGCGCCGTGCGGTTACGGTGGACAGCGCCTGTTTCACTTGATCTCGGAAATCTTTCGCAATGGCCGCTAATCGGCCGTAGGCAGAGGGGATAAGCGTCTCAAGACGAGCCTTGAGCATCCGGGCAAGTACTGGCGACGCGCCGCCGGTACCGATTGCAATGATCACGGGCGTGCGATCGACGATAGAGGGCACCGTGAAAGTACAAAGATCAGGTTGATCCACTACGTTAACAGGGATGCCTTTCTCACCCGCGGCTTCAAAAACCGCCCGATTCACGCTACGGTCATCGGTTGCCGCAATGACGATGCGGGCGTTGGCCAGCGCTTTGGGATGAAAAGGTTCAGCGATCCAATGGATAAGCTGGCGATCATGCAGACGCATGACTGCCTCGCAAAGCGTTGGAGAGATCACTGTCACTGAGGCGCCGGCCCGCAGCAGAAGGTCAATCTTCCGCTCGGCCACGTCGCCGCCGCCGACCACTAGGGTTGGCGTTTCTCTCAGTTTAAGAAATACGGGTAACGCATCCATCCGCTAAGTGTAGTACGCCAAGGAAGAAAATGGTCCTTCGTCAACACACCGATAGGGCTTGGTCGGCGGGGAAGAAATCCCCAAGGGTGAGTGAAAGCCGGTGTCGGTATATCTGAGATACACTTTTTGGATAAGCATTTTTCGATGAGCACACCGTATGCGTCCGATCCATCTGCTTCGTATTCTCAAGACCGAGATTGAGAGCCTGAACGCGGGAAACCACACCCCCGTGATGTTATGGGGTCCTCCTGGGGTAGGGAAATCTCAACTGGTGGCTCAGGTCGCCCGGGAAGGGGCGTTACCGCTGATTGATATTCGCCTCTCTCAGCTGGAACCGAGTGACCTTAGGGGTATTCCGTTTCGAATCGATGACCGTGTCGAGTGGGCGACGCCCGCTATGTTGCCGGATGAATCTAAGCATGGACGACAGGGGGTGTTATTTCTCGATGAGATCACTTCGGCAGCGCCAAGTGTATCGGCCGCGGCTTATCAACTGATTCTGGATAGACGTCTTGGAGAGTATGTAGTGCCTGCGGGGTGGGCCATCGTCGCCGCAGGCAATCGTCAGGGCGATCGCGGAGTCACCTACTCTATGCCGGCGCCTCTTGCCAATCGGTTCAGTCATTTTGAAGTCGATGCCCATCTCGACGATTGGGTGCTGTGGGCCTATCGTGAGGGCATCGATCATTGCGTCATCGGCTTTTTGCGGTTTCGGCCAGAGTTGTTGTTTGACTTTGACCCGACGCTTAATCCCATCGCGTTCCCGTCCCCTCGCTCATGGGAGTTTGCGCACCGCGCTTTGCAAAAATTCTCGAATCAACCGGAGATGCTGAGTGGGGCACTCCAGGCCTGTGTTGGCCCAGCTGCAGGCGTAGAGCTTCATGCCTTTGCCAGGCATCTTGATCAACTGCCTGATATCGACGCAATTCTCGAGGGTCATCAGGCAGCTGTCCCGGAGGATCTCGATCTGCAATATGCCGTCGCGGCTGCGCTAGTCGGTCGGGCCAGCAAGATGGCCGAACAGCCCGATGCGGTGAGTCGCTACTCCCATATTCTCCGGTATGCAGGTCTTTTTCCGCAGAAGGAAATGGGAGTGATGCTGGTGGCTGATCTACACCGGGCGGTGGGTAGTGACATGTTTGCCGCCGAGGGTTTTCCGGAGTGGGCCCATCATGTCGCTGATGTCCTGCTGGCCCCGGATTGAAGGCATGAGGGACACTCCTCTTGGATGATGATGCGCTCGCCACTCGCGTGAGTGCGGCCCGGGCCCGACTGATTCTGGATCGGCCGTTTCTCGGCGCGTTGGTGTTGCGTCTCCCGTTTGAGTTTTCTCAGGCCGATTGGTGCTTGACCACCGCGACCGATGCGCGAAAGATTTATCTCAACAGAACGTATCTCTCGAAACTCAGTCTGCCCCAGATCGAGTTTGCCCTGGCACACGAGGCGCTTCATTGCGGATTAACCCACTTTGCCCGACGCCAACATCGTGATCAGAGGCGTTGGGACGTTGCCTGTGATTTCGCGGTTAACGCCCTGTTGATCGCAGACGGTTTAACACCGGTGCCAGACGCCTTGCACTTGGAGGCATTTCTCAGTCTTAGTGCTGAGGAGATTTATCCAATGGTCGATGAGCATCCCGATCAGAAGACCCACGATCAGCATTTGTATGATGACGGCGCTGATTACCCCCACTCGGATCGACCAGGGGACAGTGAGGATTTAAACGGCAGCGCGCAGCACCCAACTCAGGATGCCCCACCCGCTTTGCGGGCCGACGAACGTGCCCGACTGGGACAGCAATGGCAGGAACGCCTGGCCGGCGCGGCTCAGCAAGCCATGCAGGCGGGGAGATTAAGCGCTGCCATGGCGCGGATGCTCGAGCAGTTTTTAGCGCCCAGCGTTCCCTGGCGGAATCTGCTGGCTCGTTTTTTAACCCTACGAGCTCGAACCGACTTCGATTACTCGAGGCCCAGCCGTCGTGAAGGAGACGCCTTATTGCCCGCGCTTCGCAGCGCCCAAATCAATGTGGCTGTAGCTATCGACACCAGTGGCTCCATCTCAACAACTGAGATATCGGAGTTTGTTAGCGAAATCGATGCGCTCAAGGGGCAGGTAAGCGCTCGCATCAGTTTGCTGGCCTGTGACTGCGAGCTATCGGCTGATTCACCCCGCGTGTTTGATCCCTGGGAAGCGCTAGCGCTGCCACCGTCACTGGGTGGGGGCGGCGGTACGGATTTTCGTCCGGTGTTCGATTGGGTAGACGGGCAGGATGTAGCGCCCGATCTTCTCATTTACTTCACAGATGGACAGGGTCGATTTCCCAGCCGCAGTCCCGCCTATCCGGTCGTATGGTTAATCAAAGGGTCCGGGCAACCGCCCTGGGGTGAGCGCGTGCAACTCAATTAGCTAGCGATTCAAAAACCCGCCTTCTTGTAGAGGGCCTTTGCGCGCTCTGCGTCTTTTTCTACCCCCCGACCCTGCTCGATGAGTTGGGCAAGGGCCACCATGGCACCCTCGAGTCCCTGCGCGGCTGCGGCCTCAAACCACTTGACTGCCCGCGAGTCGTCCTGCTCGACACAGTCCCCTTCCATGTACATGAAACCCAGACCGTGCAAGGCAGGTCCGTAGTCGCCTGAGGCCGCGCTTTTCATCCACTTGTAGGCCAGCAGTTCGTTGCGCACGACGCCAAGGCCGTTTTGATACATGATGGCGAGACGATACTGCGCTTCAGTGGACCCGGATTCGGCGATAGGGCTGAGAAGCTTCATGGCACGAGAGAAATGTTTGGCTTCAAACGCCGCCATGCCGCTGTTGAAATCCATAATGTCGTCGGGGGAATCGGTCATGCAATCGTCCTGGCGTGTTGTGTTCGTGCGCTTGGTCTAAAAGGGATATGGAGGCAATTAAGTTACCGGCATAAACTACCGATCTACTAAAGCCCTACCTTTTGATGTGATTTTCTCATGAGTATGCGTCAGTACATCCAGCGAATTGCCACTGGCCCGGAGCTCAGCAAGGACCTCTCTCGCGAAGAGGCGAAAGAAGCGGCTCAGCAGATTCTCTCCGGAGCGGCAGATCCTGTGCAGGCGGCAATTTTTCTGATCGCGCTGCGCATGAAGCGCGAGACGATGGACGAAAATCGCGGGGTGCTGGACGCGCTTTTGGATGACACCAATCGGGTGACGGCCCGGGTGCCGCGGGTTCTCGATCTCGCAGATCCCTACGATGGATTTACTCGGGGTATGCCGGCCGCTGCTTTTCTGCCTCCGGTCCTTGCGGCCTGCGGGGTTCCGACGGTTAGCAATGGGGCTGAGGCGATCGGTCCCAAATACGGGGCAACCCATCGAAAGGTCCTTCGTGCAGCGGGCGTGCCCGTTGACTTCAAGCCGGAAGAGGCTGCACGACGGCTGGAAGATCCGTTAATCGGGTGGGCCTACGTGGATCAGCGGTTTGCTTGCCCAGCGCTTCATGCCCTGGTTGATCTTCGCACCCGAATTGTAAAGCGACCATGCTTGACTACATTGGAAGTGCTGTTGGGGCCGGTGCGCGGCGCTGAGCAAACGCATTTGGTTACGGGCTATGTGCATAAACCCTATCCACCCATTTACACCGCGCTTGCTCGACAGTCGGGCTACACCTCGGCTCAGATAGTGAGAGGAGTAGAAGGCGGGGTTATTCCATCTCTCAATCAGCCTTCGAAATTTTTTGCCTATCATGATGATCATGACGATAAGGAGACACGCCTTGATCCCATAGAGTTTGGGATCGTCTCATCGGTACGTGCGGTGCCGTTGCCGGAGAACCTTCCGAGCCAGGAGGCTCAGGACGATATTCAGGGGGTGATCGATTCGGACGGCCTTGCGGTCGCCACCGCCAGGGAAGGTGTTGAAGCGCTTGAGGGCGTTCACGGCCCTTTTCGCGAAAGTCTGGTTTATGGAGCGGCGATCTCTCTTTGCTATTTAGGCATTGAAAAAAATACTGAAGCGGCAGGAGCTCTCGTTCGCCGGGCCCTCGATAGCGGGGACGCTCGAGGGCGTTTTGAGGCGGCCAAGACGGCGTAGGCTTCTTCTTTCAGCTTCTTGCATAGCCATTCGAGGCTATGCGGCAGGGATACACCGGAGGGTTAGCCCGCGTGATCCATTCTTTAAGGCGCAAGCGTGCGGTAAGAGTCTTTCTAATGCATCAGTTTTAACAAATTGATAAATTTTTTTACATAAGTGTGGGCTGATGTTATTGTCGACGCGCCAAAACCGTGTCGACGAGAGCTATTTCAGATCATGCATATCACCATCCGTCAGTTACAGGTCTTCGATTCGGTTGCCCGAAACCTCAGTTACACACGCGCCGCTGAAGAGTTGCATCTTACCCAGCCTGCGGTCTCGATGCAGATCAAACAACTGGAGGGATCCGTTGGGCTTCCTCTCTTTGAGCAGATAGGTAAGAAAATTTTTCTGACGCAAGCGGGCGAAGCGATGCTGGGCCATGCGCGAAACATTATGCAGAATCTCTCGGCAGCTGCTGACGAGATGGATGATCTCAAGGGTGTCGACTCGGGTCGTCTGAAAGTCGCAATCGCATCCACCGTTAATTATTTTGCGACTCAACTCCTGGCGGTATTTTCGCGGGAACATCCCACTGTTGAGATCTCGCTTGATGTAACCAATAGAGAGTTGTTGTTGAGTCGTTTAGAAGCGAATATTCCCGATTTGGCGTTGATGGGAAAGCCGCCGGCTGACCTTGATCTGGTTGCCGAGCCGTTCATGGACAATCCGTTAATCATGGTGGCCCCTCCGGATCATTCGCTTGCCCAAAAAAAGAATATCCATCTGGCAGATCTTCAAGATGAAGATTTCGTGGTGCGCGAGCCCGGCTCCGGTACCCGAGTGGCAATGGAGCGCTTCTTTTCCGAGCAGGATTTTGTTTATCGAAAGGGTATGGAGCTAATGGGTAACGAAGCGGTCAAGCAGGGTGTTGAGGCAGGACTGGGGCTTGCCATTGTGTCTGTGCATACGGTGGAACAGGAGCTGACGTTGCGTCGGTTGGTGAAATTAGATGTTCTGGGGCTTCCCATTATGAGGCGCTGGTACGTTGCTCATCGTCGTGGCAAGCGCCTCTCCGCCACGGCGCGGGCCTTTCGCGAGTTTGTGATGAAAGCCGGTTCCAACGCGAGGTAGACAATAAGGCAGGTATGGAGTTTCCCTACCAATTCTGTGGGAGAAGTCATAAACTCACTTCATAACTGAGCGATACGGCCCTTTTCGCGTTGAACCGCGGCAAGGGTCGACGCATTCAATCGGGAAACCTCATGGCGGATAGACGGCTGCAAGTATTTTCTACGGTAGCAAGGCTTTTAAGTTTTACCAAGGCCGCCGAAGCGTTGCACATGACCCAACCTGCGGTCACTTTCCAGATTCGCCAACTCGAAGACTATTTCAATACACGCCTTTTTGACCGCACACACAATCGCATTAGCCTCACGACTGCTGGCTTCTTGGTCAAAGAGTACGCGGATCAGATCATTTCGCTCTACACCGAAATGGATAACGAGGTTCGAAAGCTCACCGGCGATGTGCTCGGGCCTCTGGTTCTCGGCGCCAGCACGACGATTGGGGAGTATGTTATCCCGAGTATTCTCGGAGAGTATCAGGCCAACTTTCCGGATGTGGCAGTGCGACTTCACGTCGCCAATACCGAGGGAGTGCTTCACATGGTTGAGGGAAACGAAATCGATATCGGGATCGTCGAGGGGCCCGTGGGGAATAAAAATCTGGTGTCCAAGGTTTGCTGGGATGATGAATTAGTCGTGGTGGCACCCCCAGGCCATCCCTTGGCGGAAGCCGAAACCGTTACCGTTGAACAGATTTTTGAGTATCCCTTTATTAGTCGCGAAGAGGGTTCGGGCACGCGGGAAGTGATTCACGATTACCTTCAAGCGGCGGGGCGTGATTTTTCCGATCTCAATTTGATTATGGAATTTGGCAGTCCGGAGTCGATAAAGAGCGCGGTGGCGGCGGGTCTGGGAATATCGATATTGTCTGTCGCCACCTTAAACAAGGAGCTGGAACTTGGTCTTCTAGCGAAGGTCAGCCTCGATGCGCCCCTGAAGCGACCGTTTTCGATTGTGTATCAAAGGCAAAAATTTCGCTTACGGGCGATGGATGAGTTTCTTGAGTTCACTGAAGCGCATTGCGTTCAGAAGCAGGCGGGCAGTTAGCCCGTCGCCCGGGACCGGCGCACCAAAACGTGGGCGTATTCTTTGGCTAATGCTCGCAAGCGCCGGCTGGATGATGTACTGGATCAGCTTACCTCTGATCATTTTTCCATGGTGGCAGAATTCGCTGAGTTTTTGCGAACCCGTCAGGGCGAGCCGGAGCCCGACCTGCGGGAACCGGTTGCGATACCGCGACCGGCGGAGGAATCCGTGATCGCAGCTATCCGAAGGCTGTCGAAAACCTATCCCATGCTGGCGAAAGATGACCTCTTCAACGAGGCCTCCTCTCTGATGACTCAACACCTGATGCACGGTGAAAGTGGTGAAGCCACGATCGACCGATTGGAGGCCATGTTTAAGGATCGGTATGAGGCCTGGACCGCTGAGCGCGTCCGTTAGCAGCGCCGCCCTGCGATTTTTGCGCTGGTTGTCGTTTTGAATTGCTCTCGCGGGTACGACGTGAAAGAATGGCCGATCGTTTGCAGTAACGCGTTGTATAAGTGATGACCTACATGAGGCCAGAGAGCGAGACCGACGGGTACAGACCTAACGTGGGCATCGTTTTGTTTAACGGCGCCCGGCAGGTGCTATGGGCCCGCCGAAGCCGGCGGGACGGCTGGCAGTTTCCTCAGGGCGGTATCGAGGCCGGCGAAACCCTTGAACAAGCGGCGTACCGAGAGCTTTATGAAGAGGTCGGTTTGAGACCGGAGAACGTGGAACTGGTCGGTCGAACCCAAAGCTGGTTGCGTTACGAAGTGCCGGGCAACCTGCGCTCAAGAAATACTCGCTTTAGAGGTCAAAAGCAGGTTTGGTTCTTAATGCGGATGCTCGCGGAAGACAGCGATATCTGCCTGGACCTTGGTCCGGTGCCCGAGTTTGATCGCTGGCAGTGGGTTGATTACTGGCTGCCGCCGCGCAAAGTGGTTTCCTTCAAGCGGGCGGTTTACCGATCCGCCTTATCTGAGCTCGAGCCGTTGTTGCGTTTTATTTAGCGCCTGATCCTTTCAATGATGGCGCTTGTTGAGCGATCGAACTCGACAGGTACGCTGTGCACGCTGCCGCCGCTGGCGATGACCTCCGCAGCGCCCACTATGTGTTCGACGGCCCAATCGCCCCCTTTGACCAGGCGGTCGGGCTTGAGCGCCAAAATCAGATCTATCGGGGTCGGTTGATCAAAAAAAGTCACCCAATCGACACAGGCCAGTGCAGCGACCACCGCCATCCGATCGTCCAGCGTATTGACGGGTCGGTTGGCGCCTTTGCCTAGTGTTTGAACAGACGAATCGCTGTTGAGCGCGACTACCAGCGTGTTGCCCAGCTTTGCCGCTGTCTCAAGATAGCTGACATGTCCTCGATGAAGAATGTCGAAACAGCCGTTGGTAAATACAACCGGTCGATCGTCTCCGGTTAAATTTTCAACGAGGCGCTTGGTATCGAGAACGATTTTATCGGCGCTGTTCACCGATGAATCCGCGATCAGGCCGCTTCGATGTACTCGAATACCTTGATCACGCGCACCACGCCAGTTACGGATCGGGTGGCGTTAACCGCATCCTCAGCTTCTTTGGCAGTGACGAGGCCCATGAGGTAGACATTGGCTCGCTCGGTTACCACCTTGATTCGGGTGGAGTCGGCATCGGAGGCGGCGATAGCGGCTTTTACTTTTGTGGTGAGCCAACTGTCATTCGCGCGACTGGTCATGTTGGTACTGCCGGCGAGTTCGAGGCGGTTAATGACCTGGCGGACGCCCTCATCGGCTTTGACGAGATCAATAATGGTGTCGATGTCTCGCTGATCGGGGACTTCACCGGTGAGCAGTGTGACGCCGTTGTAGATCGTCACGCTGACGTTTTCGTTCTTGATCTGATCGTCAATTGTACTGGCCAGTCGTCTTTCCGTTTTGTTGTCGTCCCAGTAGACGCTGGCGCCACGGCGATCCCGCATCACATCAATGCCGACCACCGCGACCGCTGTTACGGCAACGATGGCGCACCCGCTCACGGATACAGCCACGAGAAGGGCGATTGCAGCGGTTCGAATGGATTTCAGACTGGAGATGTGGCGAGGGCAAAATCGCATGACGTTAGGGATCCTTTTGAAAATGTCTGTCGATGAGCGAGCAGAGCGCGTGAATAATTATAGCGTGAGCCTCCTGAATGCGGGCCGTCGTGATGGACGGTACGCGTAGTTCGATATCGTCGCTTCCCAGCAAAGTCGAAAGCCTGCCGCCATCCCGACCGCTGAGTGCAGTAATGACGACACCCCCCACCTGTTTGGCGGCCGCAACGGCCTCAATCAGATTTTCCGAGTTTCCGGAGGTCGTGATCACCATCAGGTGATCACCGGGCCGGGCCAGGGCTTCGATTTGTCGTGAGAAGATATGGCTGAAACGATAGTCGTTTCCGGCTGCGGTGATAGCGGCGGTATCTGCGCTCAGCGCTATCGCGGCCAGCCCCTGTCTTTCGCTCTCAAAGCGCACCAGCAGCTCCGCGCTGAAATGCATAGCATCGGCAGCCGACCCCCCATTGCCGCAGACTAGTATTTTTCCGCCCGCGTCTAGTGTGGCAATTAACGAGGAGGCGCATCTTTCAATATCGGCCGAAAGCATCTCGCCCGTCCGAATAGCGGTTTCCGCACTGCTTCTAAACTGGTCAAGTATCTGTGACTTCATAATGGGTTAGCGAGCATTGGGCCGGTAAAGCGTGGCACGTTACCTTCGGCGAGAGTATGACGCAAGAAGAGCGCTCCGGCACGGGCTACGGCATCTTGTTGAAGAGCGGCCTCATCAAGCGTCTTTCAGAATGCGTTCCGTAGCCAGTCAAAGACGGGTTTTTCCTTGCTGCCCGACACGGCGAAGACATCGAAGCGACACGGTCGATCCCTGAGATTCCGATGCGTGGTCAAGAAATGCTCGGCTGTTCGTTTAAGACGGATTCGCTTGGCGGCGTTAATGGTCTCCTCGGGTCGCCCAAACCGCTCACTCGCCCGATAACGAACCTCCATAAAAACGACTTCGCTGCGATCCTGCAGGATTAAATCTATCTCACCCTGACGTATACGGTAATTGCGACAAATTAGGCCTAGGCCCTCGCTTTTCATTGCCTCCATAGCAAAGTCCTCAGACCAGTGACGTTTCACGGCGAGAGGTTTTAGCGCTCAGGTGCGATGGGAGGATCGAAAATCTGAATCAGGCCGTCTTCAAAGTGCGCCCATTCGGATTCTCGATGAATTTCGTTTCGCTCTCGTTTGCTGAGGCGCCCGCTCAGGCCGTCGAACGACCAGCTCTCGTCAGTGGATCTTTTCAGGAGGCGGCACCCAATGGCGTGGGCATCGGCGCCTAACGCGAAGAATCGACCGAGTGCGGTTTGGGTATAGGGTCGACCAAAGGCCGAGGTAATTGCCTGTTTGGCGAACTCGCTGCCGTTTCGGATCATCCAGGGCATATCTGCGAACGAGATACCTTCAAGATCCAAATCGTTTACTGGATCCGGCGAGCCGTCAAAAATTAGGTTTTGGGCAAATACGTCGATAGATCCGGCTTTATGGAAATTTAGCTGTGGTTTGAGGAGGCGGACGGTGTCTGGTTCAGCGAAAATAAAAATCGCGTCAAGATCTTGACGGACGGCAACATCGGTTTCGATTTTGATTCCGCCTCCCAGGAAAGCCTTGATGTCCAGAACCTGTTTCTCACTGGCGTTTAGCCCAAGCACGCGAGTCAGGAGTTGAGAGTAATCCGCTGTGTTCGATGGGATCGTCGCGGATCCAGCGATATCACCCCCCAGATCTGACCATGCGGACGCCGCCTGCTGGGCGAGTTGCCTGGCCGTGGGGTCGGTCGACGAAAGGAAAAGGGCATGGCTTAAATTCCGAGTTCGCGCGTGCGCGACCAAATCAAGCGCTTCGGCTTCTCTTGATATGTCAATCCAGAACGCATTTTGTCTTGGCGCCATTAAGTCGTGGCCAATCAGCAAGGTCGGCACCGGTAAGCGCGCCCTCGCCGCGAGGGCATCGACGCCTTCACGCCCCACTGGACCCACAATGAGGCGGGCACCCCCGGCGGCAGCGCTGTCGTATTGCGCCACGGCGCGCTCGGCCTGGTTTCCAAAGTCGAAAATGCTTACCGAGGCCTCAGCAGAGGACTGCCCGTAGCGACTGAGAAAACCGTTTTTAAAGGCGTTTGCCGCTGCCTCATAGATTGAACTGAGGGGCAGTATCAGCGCTACACTGTCCTCGGCTTCTAGCATGCATGAATCGGAGGCGCGTTGCGCCGCCAGAATGTGCCCCGGGTGTTCGGGGTTGGCTTCGATCCACAGGTCGAGTGCCTGCTTAAGGCGTTCGGCCTGCCATCCGTCGTGCCCCAATATGTAAGTCAGGGTAAACCAGGCCAGTTGGTGGTCTGCAAAAGCAAAGGCTTGCGCAGCTTCGGTCAGTTGATCATCAGGCAATTGGGAAAGCGCCCGATAGACCGCCTGCGCGAGGTCTTGTTTAAGAGCAGCATCTGTCGTTGTCGAGCTCGCCTGATCCACGACATCGAGCGCCTCTTTTATATTTTCTTGGGCGAAGAGCGCGCGTAGTTGTAAACGATACCAAAGCGTGGCCTGTTTCGGATTGTCAAGCGAGTCATTGATCCTCGACAGGATGGCGAGCGCTCGATTGGGTTGACCGGCTCCTACGGATACGGCCGCTTGAAGCAGCTGATGCTGGACTGAAGCCCACGGTCCTCTCGATGCGCCGCCGACAGAATCGAGGACGACAGATGCAGATTCATAGTCGCCCGACTGGATAAACCGCTTCGCGGCTGCCAGATATAAAAGACCTCTCTGATCGACAGATTCGGTGAATGAGCGAGTCAGAAAATCGGTGGCTGTGTAATCAGGAAGAGTGGATGCAAAGTCGACTTCCTGAAGCGCCTCTTTTTTTATCACCGGGTCGGACGAGGCGTCTTTAATAGGCGTGGTCGTGTCTGTGGGCGAGGGGGCCGCCGTCTCAACCTGTGGGCCTGGGATGGGGATGGTGCTGCTGCAACTGGCGACGAAAAGCAAAAAGAATGGGCCGAGAAGCCAAAAACCTGACGCTTTTCTGATAGGTGAGAACATATTTTCAGTATAGCGGATAGACTTTTTCCAACCGTTTTTCGCTCCCTATGAAGACCCACATTCATCGTGACTGACAAATCCAGGCAAAGCGCGCAGGGCAAATCAGCCGGATCACTTTTCGTGGTGGCAACACCCATTGGCAATCTGGATGATTTTTCTGCCAGGGCGATTCGGGTTCTGAGCGAAGCGACAGTGATCGCGGCTGAAGATACTCGACGCACCCGCACGTTGCTTAATCATTTCGGGATCCGGGCTCAGCGATTACTCTCACTGCATGACCACAACGAGTCCCAGCGTGTTAATGGCTTGATTGAGGAGATGCGCAATGGGAGTGATGTCGCCCTTGTGAGTGATGCCGGCACCCCTCTTATTAGTGATCCAGGGTATCGACTGGTGCGCGCCGCGCGTGATCAATCAATCGATGTGCTTACGATTCCCGGGCCAAGTGCTGTGACGTCGGCATTATCAATTTCAGGGTTAGCCACTGATCGTTTCACTTTCGAAGGGTTTCTTCCCTCGCGGCGAAGTGCGCGGCGGGCAAGCCTCGAATCGCTGGTGGGTGAGACGAGAACCATGGTGTTTTTCGAATCTGCCAAGCGCGTAGCGGATTCTGTGAGTGATCTGTGTGAGATTTTCGGCGAGCAACGAGAAGCTGCGCTTTGTCGGGAAATGACCAAGCGATTTGAGTCCATCCTTCGTGGTGATCTAAAAGAAATTGCGCGATACCTTGCTGCTCAAACCGAAGGAATCAAAGGCGAGATTGTGCTCGTGGTGAGCGGCTCATCAGAGATGACCGGTCCTGCCATCGTGAACGAGGCGCTCTTGTTGGATCTGCTCGGTAAGGCGCTGCCTCCCCGACAGGCAAGTGAAATCGCCGCCCGCATTACGGGCGGGCGCAAGAACGATCTGTACCAGAGGCTATTGAGCCTTCAAGCCGGTAAAAACAAATCCTCAACATAGCCCGAGGTACTTGAATCCCGTACGGGAAGGGTTTAACGTCCGCCGTGGAGTTGGCCGGGCAACCGCGGTTTCGAGCTCTGTCTGCGTTCCGATGGGAGTAGATGGTGCGAGATCGAGGAAAGTCCGGGCTCCTCAGGGCAGGGTGCCAGATAACGTCTGGACGGCGTGAGCCGATGGAAAGTGCCACAGAAAATACACCGCCCAACGAAGCCATTGGCTGGTTGGGTAAGGGTGAAAAGGTGCGGTAAGAGCGCACCGCGATTCCGGCAACGGGATTGGCAGGGTAAACCCCACCCGGAGCAAGACCAAATAGGAACCCATTGGTGCGGCCCGTACCGGGTTCGGGTAGGTCGCTTCAGGCGTTCGGTGACGTGCGTCGCAGATGAATGGTTGTCCTAGACAGAACCCGGCTTATAGGCTGACTCCATTATTTCCAATCTAATTAGTTCTTTATAAAAGTTATCCACAAATTACTTTAAGTTTGCATCGACCGGTACACCTCCTGTGACCCGCAATCCGGCGATCTTTTCGCGCTACTGGCGGTCGATATACGATCAAGTCGATCGCTAAAAAACTCTGATATTTCAGTTAATTGAGCCTTGACAGCCGGTTCTTCTCGTCTCTATAGTGGCGAATGGTGGGGAGTTGTGGGGATATAGGTTAAAAACGAGCGAGTTATGTGGGTAAAAAATTCTTCTCAACAGGATTCAGGGATGCCCCTGAAGGCGGCTTCCCAAGACCGGATTGCTATGCCGTGGATGGCGGCTAATCCATCCAATTCCTCATCCTCCTTTGGTGATTGCCCGGCCCCGTAAGGGGCCGGGATTTCTTTCACTGCCGGTTTTTGGCAGGCGGTCGGGGACAGGCAAGACAGTGAAGAGCAAGCGTTATGTTTAAAGGGGCCAGTGCACTTAACCTCGACTCAAAAGGTCGATTTGCGATGCCGACCATGCATCGAGAACCCCTTCTTGGCCGCAGTTCAGGCCGCCTGGTCATCACGGTCAATAACACGCGTGAGCGATGTCTCTGGCTTTACCCTCAGGATGAGTGGGAGCGCGTAGAGAAAAAGGTCGTTGCGCTCCCCAGTTTTGATGCCGCGGCTCAATCGTTGAAGCGATTCCTGATCGGTTACGCGACCGACTGTGAAATGGATAGCGCTAGCCGCATTCGGATACCTGCACCCCTTCGAGAATTTGCTGCACTTGAGAAACACATCGTGCTGATAGGTCAGGGCAACAAGTTTGAGATCTGGGATGAGCATCAGTGGAAAGCAAGTTGTGAAAAATGGCTGACAGCGCAAAGTGGTGAGGAGCGTTTGTCGGTGGAACTCGAATCTCTCTCACTCTGAGGAGATTAGTCTTGAACTCACTTGCGCACGCCCCGGTGATGTCAGCGGAGGTGGTAGCGGCACTTCACCCCCGCGACGACGATATTCTGGTGGATGCGACCTTCGGTCGTGGCGGGCACACCCGCGCCCTATTGGAAAAATTGGGGCCTAACGGGCGTATGTTTGTCATGGATCGCGACCCGGTCGCCTGTGCATTTGCTCGACAGTGGGCGGCGGGAGAGCCTCGACTGACCGTGATCCAGGCGCCCTTCTCAAAACTCGCCGACGCGCTTGGCATGCACGGCATCGCCGGGCGTGTGGGTGGCTTGGTGCTCGACCTTGGCGTGTCCTCGCCCCAACTTGACGATCCCGCGAGGGGTTTTAGTTTTATGCGCGACGGGCCGCTGGATATGCGAATGGATCCCACGTGTGGCGCACCCGTCAGTGAGTGGTTGGTAGAAGTCGATGAACAGGAGCTCGTGTCCATCCTTCGAACCTTGGGCGAAGAGCGGTTTGCAAAAAGGATCGCGCGCGCCGTTGTCCAAACCCGCTCACAAAAGACGCTGTCGACGACCAGAGAGCTCGCGGAGCTTGTGCGTGGATGCGTGCCGTCTCGCGAACCGGGAAAGCATCCGGCGACACGAACGTTCCAGGCGCTTCGCATTCATGTCAATCGGGAGCTCGAGGAACTTGATTCCGTGTTGCCGCAGGCGCTCGAGATTCTCGAGCCTGGAGGGCGGCTTGTCGTTATCAGTTTCCACTCGTTAGAGGATCGACGCGTCAAAAATTTTCTGCGTGATGCGGCTAAGGGCGATCCGTTTCCGCCCGATTTCCCGGTTAGACAAAAAGAATTGCGTCCAGCCATTAGCGTGTTGCGTCGTCCGCAACGGCCCTCAGCGGAAGAGATCTCTGCCAATCCGCGGGCGCGCAGCGCGGTCCTTCGATCTGCTCAAAAATGTCTGGAGCAGCCTGCATGAGATGGGCTGCATTTTTGAGTGGGGTTGCGCTGATCTCGGCGATTCTTGTGGTTGTGGTCCGGCATCAGAATCGCCTTGAGTTCCTGCAGGTTCGCGCAGAGGAGGATCTGAGGGATGAGTTAAATGACGAGTGGAGCCGGCTTCAGCTTGAAAAGGCGACCTGGGCAAGACATAACCTTGTGGAGGAAGCGGCCCGAAACGAGTTAGGCATGGTCACTCCGGGGCCAGCCGATATCGTAGTGATTCAGCTGGGAGCCGCACAGTGATAGCGCCCAAGCGACGTCAGCCCGCGGAGCCGTTCTCCTATCTTCGGCAGCGTATCGCTGTCTCGGTCCTGGTTTTGGGCATGATGGTTTTGACCGGGCGCGCTTTTCAATTGCAAATTCTAGAGAGCTCACGCCTGCAGGCGGAGGGGGCTGCCCGACAGCTGCGCAATGTTGCGGTGAAGCCGGCTCGGGGCCGCATCCTTGATCGCAACGGCGATGTGCTGGCGGTGAGCACGCCCTTAGACGCCGTTTGGGCTCATCCTGCTACCTTGGTGGAAGCGCGTCACGATTGGCCGCGTCTCGCTGAGGCGCTGGGCATCACCCCGAGTCATATTGCAAGCCTGCTGTCGCAATACGAGGATCGAGAATTTGTCTACTTGCGGCGCCATCTGCCTCCCGCTGAGGCGCTCCGAATTGAGCGGCTGGCCATTCCCGGGGTGGCATCGCTTCGTGAGTACGGGCGTTACTACCCGGCCGGGCCCATAACCAGTCATGTGCTCGGGTTTACCGATGTCGATGACCGCGGGCAGGAAGGCATTGAAAAAGCATTTGATAGTCATCTGTCCGGCGTCGAGGGCAAGAAGCGGGTGTTGCGCGATCGAAAAGGCAGAGTCGTGGAGGACATCGAAAGTCTGCAGCCCGTTCATCACGGCAGAGATCTGCAAACCAGTCTAGACCTTCGGATTCAGGCATCAACGCAAAGACATCTCGCCGCGACGGTTCGAGAGACTCGGGCAAAAGGCGCTTCCGCGGTGATGCTGGATGTGAATACCGGCGAGGTGCTGGCGATGGCCAATGCGCCTGATTTCAATCCCAATAACCGCGCTCAGTTTTCGGTCGATGCATTCCGTAACCGGTCGGTGACTGATGTCTTTGAGCCGGGTTCAGCGATCAAGCCCTTCACTATGGCCATGGCGCTCGCCAGCGGGCAGTTCTCTCTGGACACGCCCGTCTCTACGAGTCCGGGTGTCTATCGTATTGGGCGAGATCAAATCCGAGATGTTCACGATTATGGTGATCTGACCCTCTCGACCGTTCTGGTCAAGTCGAGCAATGTAGGCACGGCAAAGATCGCCATGGCGCTCGCTCCCGAAGAGCTCTACCACCTGCTTGATAACGTTGGCTTCGGGCGGACGACAGGTGTCGAACTGCCGGGTGAGAGCGGAGGAAGCCTTCTGAAGCGCGAGCGCTGGCGGCCGATCGAGCACGCGACGCTGTCCTATGGCTATGGCCTCTCGGCTACGCAGGTGCAACTGGCCAGAGCCTATAGCGTCCTGGCGTCTGGCGGGATTCTCCGCCCTGTAACCCTAAAGCGTCAGTCCGGACCGGTCGGTGGACAGCGCGTTATGTCGGAGGGTGTGAGCCGACGAATAAACGCGTTGCTTGAGCGAGTGGTTAGCGCTGAGGGAACCGCCAAACGGGCTGCGGTGCCTGCGTATCGCGTGGCCGGAAAAACCGGAACGGTTCATAAAATTAGCCCCAATGGCGGCTATGAAGAAGACCGGTATCAAGCCATTTTTGTTGGTTTCGCCCCCGTATCGAATCCTCGTTTCGTTCTCGCGGTAATGGTTGATGAGCCACAGGGTTCGTACTTTGGAGGCGAGGTGGCGGCTCCCGTATTTGCCCGAATCATCTCGGATGCGCTGCGTGTTCATGGAATCAAGCCAGACGGTGAAGACGCTTCGACCATTACGGTAGTGGGTCGGACCGTCGCGACACCGGCAGACGCTTCATGATGACATCGACCGCTCCGTCACCGAGCAGAAACTTGGGCGACCTTCTTTCGGGTTTCGCATCGGTATCGATGGATCTGGCTTTGAAGCCTGTTGACAGTCTGGCGCTCGATAGCCGCAACGTGGTCCCGGGCAGTCTCTTCTTTGGCGTGGATGGCCACAACTGCAGGGGCCAGGATTTCGCGAGGGAGGCGCTCAACGCCGGTGCCGTTGCTGCGGTTGTCGAGGGCGCGGGGGGCTTCAAGCGGATGAGCGAAGGTTACTGCTTTCAGATCGAAAATTTAAAAAAGAAGATAGGACCTATTGCCAGTCGTTTTTTTGGACATCCCTCACACACACTCTGTGTGATCGGTGTGACGGGCACCAACGGAAAAACCTCTTGTTCCACATTACTAGCACAAGCGTTGAACCTTCTAGGCACTCGAGCGGCTGTCATTGGGACCGCAGGGTGGGGCTTCCCGGGCGATCTGGCACCGAGCGGGCTGACGACGCCGGATCCGATCACCCTGCAATCGCAGTTCCATAGCCTCGCAGAACGGGGTGCACAAAGCGTGTGCCTTGAAGTCTCCTCTCATGCTCTCGATCAGGGGCGGATCGAGGGGACACGTTTTGATACCGCGGCCTTTACCAATTTAAGTCATGATCATCTGGACTATCACAAGACGATGGAGGCTTACGAACAGACCAAGCTCCTGCTTTTTCAGCAAAAAGAATTGAAGCGCGCCGTGATAAACATTGCTGATCCCGCGGGTAAGCGATTCGCAAGCAGCGGGATGCTTTGTGAGGTGCTGACTTTTGGACGTGACGAGCGCGCCGATGTTTATCCGCTCAGTGAGCGCATCACCGATAGGGGTCTATCTCTTACGATCGCGACTCCCAAAGGAGAAGTGGCGTTTTCTTCTCCACTGAAAGGCAGTTTTAACGTCGAAAATTTGACGGCGGTCATTTCGATGCTCATTGCAAAGGGATTTGACCTTACCCGGATTAACGAGGTGATGCCAAAACTCACGCCGGTACCCGGGAGGTTGATTGTCTGTCGCGTGGCTTCTTCGAATCAGCCCATGGTTGCGATTGATTATGCGCACTCCCCGGGCGCCCTGGAAGCGTTGCTTGTGAGCGCGCGGCAGATGGCAAATGGGAAGCTCTGGTGCGTCTTTGGGTGCGGTGGTGAACGTGACCGTCTAAAGCGGCCCGAGATGGGTCGACTCGCCTCAGCGCTTGCGGATCACGTGGTTCTGACAAACGACAATCCCAGAGGGGAGCGTCCGGAATCTATCCTCGCGCAGATTCGGGCAGGCATGAGCAGACCGCCCGATGCGGAGATCCTTGAGCGACGCGAGGCCATCGCCTACGCGATCCGCGAGGCTCGCCAAGGGGATCTCATCGTGATTGCTGGCAAGGGCCACGAGTCTCATCAGGTCATAGGCGATCAGGTCCTTCCTTTTGATGATCAATCTGTGGCTGAAGCGATCTTGGGAGCAAGGCCATGTTAAGCCTTCGCGAACTGGCCAACGTGGTGGACGGTCGTCTGACCTCGGGGGATAGCGAGTTTTCTTCTGTCAGTATTGACACAAGAACCTTAAGCCCCGGTGCGCTTTTTGTGGCCATCGATGGCGAGCGGGTCCGAGGACTTGACTATGTGCCCGATGCAGAAAAAGCGGGTGCCGTCGCCGTTCTGAGTCAACGACCTCATGGCGGGACGCTCCCGGGAATCGTGGTGGATGACCCCGTCAGGGCGCTAGGAAAGTTGGCGGCGTTCTGGAGGAATCGACTGGATATTCCGGTCGTGGGCATTACCGGGAGCAACGGCAAGACCACCGTAAAGGAAATGGTGGCATCGATACTCGCACAGGTGGGTTCAGTTTATGCGAGTCCGGGTAACTTCAATAATCATCTGGGAGTGCCCCTTACGTTGCTTGGTGTCCGCCCGGATCATCGGTTTGCGGTGGTTGAGATGGGGATGAATCATCCCGGCGAAATTGATTACCTGACCCGTATTGTCCGGCCAACCGTTGCGCTAATCACGAACGCAGCCCTGGCGCACCTCGAGGGACTTGGTAGCCTGTCGGAGATTGTCAGGGCGAAAGCGGAGATCTTTAATGGATTGCAGACAGGAGGAACCGCGATTATCAACGCCGATGATCGCTTTGCGGCCTATTGGGCAGCTAGAACCCGCGCGTTTCAGACGATTACATTTGGACTGAACAGTCGTTCTCGGGTCGGTGGTGAGGTAAGCGCTACAGAGGACGGCCAGCTGATCGAGCTGAGCCTACCTGATGAATCGATCGAGGTTCATCTTAACTTGCTAGGTCGCCACAACGCGCTTAACGCACTGGCGGCAGCGAGCGCAGCATGGGCGTGTGGTTGCAGCTCGAGCGAGATCCGCTCGGGGCTTGAGGCGATGAGCGCGCAGCCCGGACGCCTGCAGGTTCGCGCGGGCAGTCGAGGCGCGAACCTGATTGACGATACCTACAACGCCAACCCTGCCTCCCTGGGAGCCGCCATCAAGACCCTCGCCGGTCGATCGGGTCGCAAAATGCTAATCCTTGGAAACATGGCAGAACTCGGTGAGAGAGCCGAGGAGCTGCATAGAGCGGCTGGCCGTGAGGCTCGCGATGCTGGAATTGACACATTGTTTGCCTGTGGCGAGCTCGCCGGTTTGGCCGCTGACGCTTTTGGTGAGTCTGGACAGACCTTCGAGAGTACAGACAGCCTGATTCGGGCCGCTCGACCGATGCTGAGTCCCGGTTTAACGGTTCTTATTAAGGGATCTCGATCTGCTCGAATGGAGCAGGTGGCAAATGCGCTGGTGTGCGCTTCACAGGAAGGAGCGATCGCATGTTGAAAATGCTTTTTGAGCAGTTGGCCGCCGAGTTCAGCGCGTTTAACGTCTTCCGGTATTTGTCTTTTCGGGCTATTTGTGCGGTCCTGACGGCTTTGTTGTTCAGTTTTGTCGTAGGCCCTGCTCTTATCCGAAGGCTTGAAAAGATTGGCGCAGGACAACCGATTCGTGATGATGGGCCGAGCACCCATTTACAGAAAAAAAATACGCCAACAATGGGCGGCGTCCTGATCATTGCCGCCGTCCTGCTGTCCACTTTGCTTTGGGCCGATCTTGGCAATCGCTTCATTTGGGTCGTGGTCTTTATCTGTATCGCATTTGGAGCGATCGGCTGGTTGGACGACTACACCAAAATCACCCGAGCCCATTCGCGCGGTATTAGTTCGAAGCAGAAGTTTTTCTGGCAAAGCCTCGCTGCATTTGTTGCCGCGGTCGCGCTTTATGTGACCGCGCAATCTGCAGCGGAGACCGCTCTGATCGTTCCCCTGTTCAAGGATGTGGCGGTTGAATTGGGATTTGGATTCATTTTGCTGACTTGGTTCGTGATCACGGGTAGCAGTAATGCCGTGAACCTGACGGACGGTCTTGATGGGTTGGCCATACTGCCCAGCGTGCTCGTCGCGGGCGGCCTCGGCGTATTCGCCTACATGACAGGCCATTCGGTGTTCTCCGGATACCTCGGCATCCCGTTCATATCAGGCGCCGGAGAGGTCTTGGTGTTCTGCGCCGCTTTGGTGGGCGCGGGACTTGGATTTCTATGGTTTAACACGTACCCCGCGCAGATCTTTATGGGCGATATCGGCGCGCTCTCGATCGGCGCGGCTCTGGGCACAGTGGCCGTCATCGTTCGCCAGGAAATCGTGCTTGCGATCATGGGGGGTCTTTTTGTTATCGAGACCATATCGGTGGTGCTCCAAGTCGCGTCTTTCAAACTTATTGGCAAGCGCATTTTTCGAATGGCTCCACTGCATCATCATTTTGAACAAAAAGGCTGGCAAGAGCCTCAGGTTACCGTGCGGTTTTGGATTATTAGTTTGATCCTGGTGTTGATCGGGCTGGCCACACTGAAGGTGCGATGAGGTTTTGATGAATAGCGCTCTTGCCATCGATCTGAAGCCAACGCCCTGGCAGCGCGTCGTGGTTTTGGGATTGGGAAAAACAGGATGTTCAGTGGCCCAATACCTCGCTGGGCAGGGCATCTCTGTTGAGGTGCAGGACAGTCGAGTCGAGCCGCCATTCAGAGGCGCTCTGCAAAAAACCTGTCCGAAGATTCCCATCCACTGCGGTGATTTTTCCCTCGACTGTCTGGATCGAGTCGATCTGGTGGTGGCTAGCCCCGGACTGTCGATGAGTGAGCCGATCCTTCGTGAGGCGCAGGCACGAAACATCGAGATCGTGGGCGATATCGAACTGTTCGCTCGTGTATGTCCCGCCCCAATCATTGCGATCACCGGCTCAAACGGGAAGACGACGGTCACGACGTTGGTGGGCGATATGCTGAGTGCTCACGGTCTCAACGTGGGCGTCGGTGGAAACATTGGTACGCCAGCACTTGATCTTCTGCTTCATCAATCCCTGGATGTTGTGGTGCTCGAATTGTCCAGTTTTCAGCTTGAGACCACTTCTTCCCTCAGGCCGAAAGCCGCAGCGATCCTGAACCTCTCGGCCGACCATATGGACCGCTATCCCTCTTTTGTCGCCTATGTGGAGGCTAAACGCCGAGTCCTGATGGGCGCGCAGTCGGCGATTCTCAATCGGGATGACCCCGCATGCACGCGCGCGGAGGAGTGTTCAGGCGCAACCGACATCAGCATTGGGCTGAGTCCCCCTCCGCGGGAGGAGGACTATGGCCTGGGGTTCAAAGCCGGCGTCGAAGTGCTGGTCCGCGGTGGAGAACCGCTTCTGGCGGTCAATGAATTAGGCATGATGGGTCGGCACAATGTATTAAACGCGCTTGCGGCAATCGCTCTCGTTGAAGCGGCGGGCTATCCCTTCAGCGCGTCGATGCGCTCGCGATTGACAACATTCAAGGGTTTACCGCATCGCTGCGAATGTGTCCTTGAAAAGGATGAGATTGTCTGGATTAACGACTCGAAGAGCACCAATCCTGGATCGGCCATCGCTGCACTCGTTGGCATCGAGCGGCCTGTGGTTCTGATCGCAGGCGGTCAGTCAAAAGGCGCGGATTTCAGCGCTCTGGCGGAGGTCATTCAGCGGTTCGCGCGCCAGGTCCTCCTTATTGGCGAGGATCGGCTTCAGATAGCCGCTGCCATTGAGGATCGCGTGCCGGTCACTCTGGCAGATGACCTTCCACACGCTATCAGACTGGCGTCACGCTGGGCTCAGCCGGGAGACGCGGTGCTGCTTTCTCCCGCCTGCGCCAGTTTCGACATGTTCAAAAACTACGAGGACCGGGGGAATACCTTCCGCGCGCTGGTCAAGGAGTGGGCTGAATGACCAGTGCAACGCTGCCGCTGCGCTTGCCTTTCCGATCCCACGCGATCGACCCTATTTTGCTCCTAGCGGTTGGTGGTCTTCTCGCGTTTAGCACGGTAATGGTGTTTTCGGCCGCTATCGGCACCCACGGTGGGGTCACAGGTGGATTCAAAATTCTTCTTAGACATCTATTTAGCATTACGCTGGCGCTGGCACTCGGTGTGCTCACCGCATCCGTTCCGCTGTCGCTCTGGCGTCGTGCCAATCGCTGGCTTCTCGGATTGGGCACGCTGCTTCTCGTGCTGGTATTGATTCCCGGAATTGGCCATGAGGTCAATGGCAGTTCCCGTTGGCTACCGCTTGGGGTGATGCGTTTTCAGCCGTCCGAGTTAATCAAAGTACTGGTGGTTCTGTTTCTTGCCGACCATTTTGTTCGCCACGCAAATGCAATGGATTCGTTTCGGGTCAGCATCGTAGAACCCACCGTTGTGGTGGGCACGCTTGGGGCGCTGCTGTTGCTTGAGCCAGACCTTGGCTGTACTGCCGTCATCATGATGACGGCGTTGGGACTCATGTTCCTGAGTGGCACGCGCTTGAGATATATCCTCGGCGCCATCGCTGTTGCCGTTTGTGCGGTGGCGGTCCTCATTCTGGCCGCCCCTTACCGTATGCAGCGTGTGTACAGTTTTCTCGATCCTTGGGCAGACCCTTATGGTTCAGGATTTCAACTCGTTCAGGCCTTGATTGCGCTTGGAAGTGGAGAGTGGTTTGGCGTGGGACTGGGCGCCAGCGTGCAAAAGCTTTTCTATTTGCCCCACGCCAGCAACGATTTTTTGGTTGCCGTGATCGGCGAAGAGTTGGGCTTGATCGGTTTGCTTTTCCTGCTCGGACTTTACGCCGTCATTCTGTGGCGTATTTTTGATCTTGCTAGAAGGGCGGCTTTAGCCGGTGAGTTTTTTGGCGCTCGTCTTTCCCAGGGTATCGGTCTTCTGATCGTGGTTCAGGCGCTTTTTCATTTTGCTGTGAATCTCGGACTAGTACCCACAAAAGGACTGACGCTGCCGCTGATGAGTTACGGCGGTAGCAGCATGTTAATTCAGGGATTGGCACTGGGGCTCATTTTCGCCGTACAGCAGAGCCTCTCCGACGCCGCGGTGAGGAGGCGTTGATTAGGGTCATGATCATGGCGGGTGGAACCGGGGGTCACGTTTATCCGGCGTTGAGCATTGCCTCCTCGCTTCAAAAACGCGGCGTGGATGTCGTGTGGTTGGGCACTGAGCGCGGACTCGAACATCGTTTGGTGCCGGCGGCCGGCCTGCACCTGGAATGTCTCGATGTCAGTGCATGGATGGGGACGTCATGGCGCAAAAAGATTGCTATGCCATGGCTCTTGCTGCGAGCGATCGCACAGTCCATAAAAATCATTCGACGATTCAAGCCCGGCGTGGTTTTGGGTATGGGGGGTTTCGCAGCCGGCCCTGGCGGGCTTGCAGCTTGGTTGCTCAGACGGCCCCTGGTGATCCATGAAGCAAACGCCCGTGGCGGTCTCACCAATCGGCTGCTCGCGCCGCTCGCCCAAAAAATACTGACCGGTTTCTCAACGGCAGAGAAATTACCCGCGTCTGCTATCTGGACAGGCAATCCAGTTCGCTCCGAGATAGCGTCGATAGCCGCGCCTGCTAATCGAGGACTAGGGGAAGCACCAGGGCTTCGACTATTAGTGCTGGGAGGCAGTCAGGGTGCCCGATCGATTAACCAATCGGTTCCCGCGGCTCTAGCCCAATGTGCCTGCGCAGAGAATTTGCAGATCCTGCATCAGAGTGGGCCCGGTCAAGAGGCCCACGTCAGGGCGACGTATGACGCGCTGTCGTTACAGGTAACGGTGGCGCCCTTTATCGACGACATGGCAGGCGCTTATGCGCAGGCCGATCTGGTGATTTCCAGGGCAGGCGCAATGACCGTAAGCGAGGTCTGCGCAGTTGGGCTACCAGCGATTTTGATTCCCTACCCCTTTGCTGCGGACGATCACCAACTGGTAAATGCTTCGTTTCTGTTGACCGCCAAAGCAGCCATCGTCATTGAAGAGAAAGATCTTGATCTATCTCGACTGGCTCGAGAGGTCGATATGTTGTTTGGTAACCGACCCCTGCTGCAAAAAATGGCCACAGCGGCACGCAGCCTTGCCCGATCTGGTGCGACTGAGGCGGTCGTGAGTCAATGCCTGGGGGCCGCCCATGCGTGAGTTTGTGCGTCACGTGCATTTCGTTGGTGTTGGCGGTGCCGGAATGAGTGGCATCGCCTCGGTTCTGATTGATCAAGGGTACGTGATCAGTGGCTCCGACCAGATCGAATCTGAGACGACGCGATCGCTCATGCTCAAGGGCGCGCAGATCTTTATTGGTCATGATGCCGCCAACGCAAAGGGCGCTGATGTGGTGGTGGTATCGAACGCCGTCCGCGGCGACAACGTTGAAGTGCTTCGGGCTAAAGAAGCCGGTATCCCTGTTGTTCCCCGGGCACAAATGTTGGGCGAATTAATGCGCTTTAGAAACGGTATCGCCGTAGGCGGTACCCATGGAAAGACCACGACCACCAGCCTGATTGCCGCCGTTTTCTCCCAGGCGGGATTAGACCCGACGTTCCTGGTGGGCGGTTTGGTAAAAAGCGAGGCGGGCAACGCACGGTTAGGCAACGGCCAATGGCTGATTGCGGAGGCTGATGAAAGCGATGCGTCTTTTCTGCATCTTCAGCCACATATCGCGGTCGTTACCAATATTGATAGCGATCACATGGCCACCTATGAAGGTGATTTTGAAAAGCTGAAGGAGACCTTCCTTCGCTTTATCCATAACCTGCCGTTCTATGGCTTGGCTATTCTGTGTACGGATGATCCCGTCATCGAGCGGCTCAGATCTCACGTATTGCGACCGGTAGTCAGTTACGGACTGGAAAAAAGCGCGGATTACCGAGCCGTCAATGTTCGGTCGGTCGGGTCTCATATGCACTTTGACGTAACGGCTGCTGGAGCGAATGGTTTTTCCGTGGAGCTTGCTCTTCCTGGCCTGCACAACGTTCAAAACGCGCTGGCCGCCATTGCCGTAGCGGACAAGGTGGGTATTAGCCCCTCAGCGATTCAGCAGGGTCTTGCGGCATTTGGTGGGATCGGGCGACGGTTTGAGATGCTGGGCGATATCCGTTTTCCGAAGGGTCGAGCACTTCTTGTGGATGATTACGCACATCACCCCCGTGAGATTGAGGCCACATTGGCGGCCGCTGAGGGATGCTGGCCAGACCGCCGAAAAGTGGTGGTGTTCCAGCCGCATCGATTTTCCCGAACGCGAGACTTGATGGACGATTTCAGCGCGCTATTGAGTCAGGTGAACTGTTTGGTGGTTGCAGAAGTTTATGCGGCGGGGGAAAAACCGCTCGCCACTGCAGATGGGCGCTCGCTGTGTCGAGCGATTCGGGCGCGTGGCGGCACGGATCCTATTTTTGTTCCGCGCATTGACCGACTTCAGGAGACGTTGTTGCCGCTTCTTCAAGACAACGATGTGGTTCTGACACTGGGCGCCGGCGATATCGGTCGGGTTTCCCGTGAAATGGTTTCGCCGGTGAGGCTCCACGAAGGGACCTTCGGGTGAATACCGCAAGCAAGAGAATGATTGAGACAGTGCAATTTAAATCGGTACGCGGGCAAGTTCGCCTCGACGAACCGATGTCTGCGCATACCAGTTGGAAGGTGGGTGGGCCGGCGCGGTATTTTTTCGAACCCGTGGACGAGGCGGATATCGCCCAATTTCTGGCTGAGTTGGATCCTGAGATGCCGGTGCTCTGGGTGGGGTTGGGCAGTAACCTGCTGGTGCGTGATGGGGGGTACCCAGGCGCGGTCATCGCTGGCCATCGCGGTTTGAGAGAGTTAAACGTGACCGATAGCGGCGTCTTCGCCCAATCCGGGGTGTCTTGCGCCCGCCTGTCGCGCGTGGCTAGTCAACGGGGGCTCGAGGGCGCCGAATTTTTTGCCGGAATCCCTGGCACGGTCGGCGGCGCGCTTCGTATGAACGCGGGCGCCTTTGGATCAGAGACATGGCAGTACGTCAGACAGGTTCGGGTGATCGATCGCGCGGGCGATATCTCGGAGGAGTCGAGCGATCGGTTTGCCGTTTCCTATCGCGATGTAGGTCTTGCCGAAGATCGGTGGTTCATCGGCGCCACCTTTAGCTTTCCAGGCCGCCAGGGATCCGATGGGTCTGAGGTGGTTCGCTCGCTGCTTGAGGAAAGGGGAAGACGCCAGCCTATCGGGCAAGCGAGCGCCGGATCGGTGTTCAAAAATCCGCAGGGTGATTTTGCCGCAAGACTGATCGAGGCCGCGGGACTGAAAGGGTTGCGATTGGGTGGTGCATCTGTTTCGACCCGACACGCCAATTTCATCGTGAATGATGAGCGAGCTCGCGCTAGTGATATTGAAGAATTGATCGAAAAAATACAGCAGGTCGTTTTTCAACACCATGAAATTCGTCTCGAGACCGAGATTCGTATCGTGGGAGAAAAAAGATGACTGATTTACGAGCGAACATGTCAAAAATGGGTATCGGTGGGAGCGCCCAGCGGATGGACAACGAGTCAGCGGATACGGGGGTCGCAAGACGGACGTGGCCTATTTTTGCGGGGTTCATCGTTCTGATCGCGCTGGCGTTGGGCGTAGATCGTGTTGTCCGGTCAGGGTATTTCACGATTCAGCGCGTCGAAGTGATGACCTCCCTGGATGTGGTGGATCGCGGCATGGTTGAGCGTGCGGCGTGGCGGAGCCTTACTGGCAACTACTTAAACGTCGATCTGCGGAGAATCGAAACGAAGCTGGAACGTTTACCGGGTGTATACCAATCAGTGGTTCGACGCGTGTGGCCCGATACGCTGGCCATTGAGATCAATGAGACCCATGCGCGCGCCGAGTACCGCGAGTGGGGGGTGGCAGGCGCGGTTTCGAGCGCTCGATTTATCAACCTGCCTCCGGAATATATGCTGGAGGTGCCTCCGGTTCTCGAAGGACCTGCCCCATATCAGAACGTGTTGGCCGAGACGTTTCGCTCGATATTGGTCCCACTCACTGCAGCTGGTCTTTTGCCCCAGCGATTATCCGTCAGTCCTGCCGGCCGTTGGGAGATGGAGTTAATTGCTAAGCCGGCGTCCTCAAGACCAGCTTTTAGGGTCTTGTTAGGACGAGAGGACATTCAACAGAAGGTAGCGCGTTTTGCGGATAGTTATCAGAGTGCGCTTGCCAGCAGAGCAGGATTTATTTCCCGGGTCGATATGCGATACGCCAATGGATTTGCCGTTCGCTGGATAGACGACGCGAATCAAGAGGGTTACCAACTGGCCTCGCTAACGACGCGTCAGGACTGAGAAACGGCAATGAGCAGAAAAGCGGCTAATGAAATTATCGTCGGGCTGGATATCGGCACATCAAAGATTCTTGCTGTCGTGGCGGAGGTTAAGGAAAACGACGAAATAGAAATTCTCGGTGTCGGCCAGCACCCTTCGCGCGGTCTTCGTAAGGGGGTGGTCGCGAACATTGACTCTACTGTGCAATCGATCCAGTTAGCGATAGAGGATGCCGAGCTGACGGCGGAATGCCGTATCAGCTCCGTCTACGCCGGAATAGCCGGCGCCCACATTAACAGCATGAATTCACATGGGGTCGCCGCGATTAAAAACCGCGACGAGGTCAGCGCCGAGGACGTCGAGCGTGTGCTTGACGCGGCCCAAGCCCAGGCTATTCCTAATGATCAGCGCGTTCTACATATCTTGCCTCAGGACTTCATCATCGATGGGCAGGAGGGGATTCGAGAACCCATCGGGATGAGTGGCGTCCGCTTAGAGGCGAAAGTGCACATCATTACGGGCGCCGTTAGCGCAGCTCAGAACATCATGAAATGCATCACGCGGTGCGGGCTTGAGGTGGAGGATGTGGTGTTGGAGCAGATTGCATCCAGTTACGCGGTCCTTGATGAAGACGAAAAAGAGCTCGGTGTCTGCATGGTCGATATCGGTGGCGGGACGACAGACATTGCGGTGTTCACCGATGGCGCCATTCGACACACGGCCGTTCTCCCTATCGCCGGCGATCAGATTACTAATGACATTGCGGTCGCGTTGCGTACGCCCACTCAGGCGGCTGAGGAGTTAAAAAAGAAATACGGTAGTGCGCTTGTCCATCTGGCTCCCGAGGGCGAAATGATTGACACACCCAGCGTGGGCGAGCGAGCGCCTCGAAAACTCGCCCGGACGACGTTGGCCGATGTCATTGAGCCACGGGTTGAAGAGCTGTTTCTGCTTGTCCAGGCCGAGCTGCGGAGAAGCGGCTATGAGGAGCTTCTTGGCACGGGGATTGTGCTGACCGGCGGCAGCGCAAAGTTGACCGGGATGGTCGATCTTGCCGAGGAGATTTTTCATATGCCGGTGCGACTCGGCGTCCCTCAGTATGTAGGCGCCTTAAGCGATGTCGTGCGTAACCCGTCATTTTCGACGGGCGTGGGACTTATTCTCTTTGGCCAACGGCATCAGAACCGGCCGGGCCATAGGGCCGGTCGCTCAGCGTCCTCCCAGCCGTCGGAGCTTCTTGGTCGAATGAAGCGCTGGTTCTTGCAAACCCGGGGAGAGGACGCTTGATCTGGCAGGACAACCATTTTTCAAACGGGTTGATGGGACGTAGTTCCTCATTCGGCTCGACTTTAATTTTTTCATTTACACCTTCACAACAGGAGAGACGCTATGCCTTTTGAACTCATGGAAGTTTCCGGTCGCCAGGCCGTTATCAAGGTACTTGGAATCGGTGGGGGCGGCGGCAACGCAGTCGATCATATGCTTTCAGCGCATCTCGATGGTGTTGAGTTCATTAATGCCAATACCGATGCCCAGGCTCTGCATCGATCGGGTGTGGCAAAAGTCATGCAGTTAGGTGAGGGTTTAACGCGTGGCCTCGGCGCTGGAGCGAATCCCGAAGTGGGGCGTCAGGCAGCCACAGAGGATCGAGACAAGATAGCGGCCGCTCTTGACGGGACAGACATGGTGTTTATTACCGCGGGCATGGGCGGCGGAACAGGAACGGGCGCTGCACCGGTGATCGCGCAGTTGGCCAGGGAGAAAGGTATTTTGACTGTTGCGGTGGTGACACGACCTTTTAAATTCGAAGGGAAAAAGCGCATCGAGGCAGCCGAGGTTGGCATCAAGGAACTGGGTGAGATTGTGGACTCTCTGATTGTGATTCCCAATGAGCGCATCCTGGAGGTGATGGGTGGCAACGTGACGTTGCTGGATGCTTTTGCAAAAGCAAACGAGATTCTTTTTAACGCGGTTCAGGGCATCTCGGAGCTCATCACCCGGCCAGGCCTTATCAATGTTGACTTTGCTGATGTGCGGACCGTCATGTCAGAAATGGGGGTTGCCATGATGGGATCGGCGACGGCGTCAGGACCGGATCGTGCGATAGAGGCGGCCCGTGGTGCAGTGTCTAGCCCATTGCTCGAGGAAGTCGATATTCATGGCGCAAAAGGCCTTCTGGTTAATGTCTCTGCAGGTCCGGATATGCAGCTGGAGGAATTTGCTCAGGTTGGGGAGATTGTGAACGAGTATGCCTCGGAAGACGGCACCGTCGTCATCGGAACTGTCCTGGATCCAGAGATGGAAGGCGATCTGCGTGTCACCATGGTGGCTACCGGTATACGCAAGGCGCCTCAGATGACCCTTGTACAGGGTAGCGATCATGAAGAGGCAGGCGCCGAAGACGTGGATTACGACCAACCCACGGTGATTCGCCGCCGGCCGCGCACCGCGGGTGATCTAAACGCTCAGGGCAACGCCGCGGTCGATATGGAGTATCTCGACGTGCCCGCTTTTTTGCGGCGACAGGCGGATTAGTCAAAAACACATTAAAAACAGCAGGTTATAAAAAATCAGGTCCGTCAAAAATTATGCAAAAAAAAGGGTGAAATAATTTCAAAAAGCGTTCTAATCCCTGATCTTTCTGTGTAAACTTCCCGCCGGTGGGGTATTTCACCCCCAAAAAGCGGGATTTACGGAAGATTGATGATTCGTCAGCGCACGCTAAAAAATGTGATCGGTGCGACCGGTGTGGGACTTCACACCGGAAAAAAGGTCTTTCTCACCCTTCGACCGGCACCCGTCGGGACAGGAATCGTCTTCCGTCGGGTTGATCTTGATCCGGTGGCAGAGATCCCGGCGTCGCTTGAACATGTACGAGACACGCGACTGTCCACGACACTGGAATACGACGGCGTGCGCGTCTCCACCGTCGAGCATTTGATGTCAGCATTCGCGGGGCTTCACATCGACAACGCGATTGTTGAGCTGGACTCGGACGAAGTGCCGATTATGGATGGCAGTGCTGCGGTGTTCGTATTCCTAATTCAATCGGCCGGCGTGGAACTCCAGAGCGCAGCCAAAGAATTTATCCGGATCACCGAGCCAATCGAGGTGCGTGACGGCGACAAGTGGGCCCGCTTCGAGCCCTTCGATGGCTTTAAAGTAACGTTCAGTATCGATTTCGATCATCCCACCATGCAGTCATCGGCCCAGCAGGCCACGGTCGATCTGGCAGAAATATCATTCGCCAGAGAGGTCAGTCGCGCCCGGACGTTTGGCTTCCTGCGCGACGTAGAAGCATTGCAGGAAGCAGGCCTTGCCCGAGGAGGCAGTCTCGATAATGCGATTGTCATGGATGAACACCGAGTGATAAATGACGACGGGCTGAGATACGGAGATGAGTTTGTGAAGCATAAAATTCTCGACGCGATTGGTGATCTCTATCTGCTCGGTCGACCCTTGATCGGTTCGTTTTCGGCCCACAAGTCCGGACATGCGCTAAACAACGGACTTTTGCGGGAGCTGGTGAAGCAAAGTGGCCGGTGGGAACGGGTCGCGTTTGATGGCGACCGTCCAGATTCCGAAAGCCGTTTCCTGCATCCCGCGTTCGCTTAGCCTCACACCTTAGGGCAACGCTCGGGCGATCGGACGCCTTTCTTTTTCGCGCCCATCTGGCGCAAAATGCCTGCTACCGCTCTGGCCCTCTAAAAGGCTATCGAGCGTTGAATAACACGTCGCCTGCGCCTTGTCTTATGGGTAGGCGAGCGGTCGTGTTTCACGATTAAGATGACGAGCACTCCTCGGGGAAAACGGGATATGGGTGATATCAGAACATTCGGTGTCGTGGGCTCTGGAATTATCGGAGCGGGCTGGGCAGCGCGCGCTCTGGCGGCAGGTCTGGACGTGCTTGCCTATGATCCCGAGTCGGGGGCCGAGCATCGTTTGAGAAAAAAAATTGATCAGATCTGGCCGGTTCTTGAGCGGACCGGATTGTTCCCGGATGCGTCCAGAGATCGGTTGACATTCTGTGACTCGCTAGAGGAGGTGGCGGTTGGTTCCCAGTTCATTCAGGAGAGCGCGCCTGAGCGAATCGATCTTAAAGTGAAGCTTCATTCGCAGATAGACGCAGCCGCGTCAAAAGACACGATTATTGCGTCGAGTACGTCAGGACTTTTACCGACCGAATTTCAGGCCCAATGTGTTCATCCTGGGCGGGTTATTGTGGGGCATCCCTTCAATCCGGTTTATTTACTTCCGCTGGTTGAAGTCTTGGGCGGAGAGCGCACGAGCGCCGAAAGCCTTGATGCAGCCGTCGCTTTCTACCAGCGTATCGGCATGTATCCGCTACGGGTGCGATCGGAGGTCCCCGGCTTTTTGTCTGATCGTCTCCAGGAGGCTTTGTGGCGAGAGATCCTCCATTTGGTGAACGACGACGTGGCCACGCCGGCGGAGCTAGACGCGGCCATAGCGTACGGCCCGGGCCTCAGGTGGGCGCTGTGGGGCGCTTGCCAGATTTTCCATCTGGCTGCCCAGCCCGGGGGCATGGGACAGTTTCTGAAGCACTTTGACCCCGCCTTATTCCCCTGGACGAAACTCGAGCCGCCGCAAATTACGGAAGCGCTCGCTCAAAAGATGCATGAAGGCTGCGAGACCCTGGCAGGTGATCTCAGTATTGATGAGATGGAACAGGTAAGAGACGACGCGCTTATTGGCATCATTGAGTCATTGCAAAAACGCAACCTCGGAGCGGGCAAGGTATTTAATGACCACCAGCACCGCATTCGGACCGCGAAAGAGGCGAAGAGATAAGCCGCCTGGATATAGTGCAGACTGAACGGTAAACGGAAACTAGAGGAGAACGGAAATAAAGAATGGAATTTTCGCTTAGCACCGAACAGCAGATGCTCGTTGAGAGTGCTCGGGCATTTGCTGAAAAAGAGTTGTACCCCTATGAAGATGAAGTCGAAGCCTCCGACGAGGTCCGGCCGGAGTTGGCTCAGCAGATTCGGGAGCGGGCCATCGAGAAAGGGTTCTATGCGGTAAACATGCCGGAGACCTTGGGTGGAGGCGGGTTGGATTGCGTATCTCTCTCATTGGTTGAGCGTGAGCTGGGCCGGGCTAACTTTGCTCTTCAGTACCTGGTGGGTCGTCCCAGTAACATCCTTCAGGCGTGCTCGGGCGATCAACGTGAGCGCTACCTCTTCCCTTGCATCCGCGGAGAAAAAACCGACTGCCTGGCGATGACCGAGCCCGGCGCAGGGTCGGATCTGAGATCCATGCAGTGCCGGGCGGACAAGCATGGCAGCGACTACCTGATCAACGGCACTAAACATTTCATCAGTCATGCAGACCTCGCCGACTTTGTGATCCTTTTTGCCGCGACGGGCGAAGAGGAATCCGCTCGCGGGCCTCGCAAGTTGATCAGCGCGTTTCTGGTGGACAAAGGAACGCCGGGTTTTTCAGTGCGCCGCGGTTATCACAGCGTCTCTCATCGGGGATACCACAACTGTATTCTGGAGTTTGATAACTGTCGCGTTCCTGCCGCGCAAATGCTTGGCGAAGAGCACTGCGGTTTCAATGTCGCGAACGATTGGTTGGGGGCCACACGCCTTCAGGTCGCAGCGATGTGTCTGGGTCGTGCGCATCGCGCCCTTGAACATGCCATCGACTGGGCAGCCGAGCGCAAGCAGTTTGGTCAGTTCATTGGGCGCTTTCAGGGAGTGGGGTTCAAACTCGCGGACATGAAACTGCGCTTGGAAGCGGCCGAGTTATTGACCCTCCAGGCGGCGTGGAAGACCGACGAGGGAAGCGCAACGGATACCGACTATGCAATGGCAAAACTCTTTACCACCGAGACGCTTGCCTTCATCGCTGATGAAGCCATTCAAATTCACGGCGGCATGGGGTTAATGTCCGACCTTCCGCTGGAGCGTATTTGGCGCGATGCCCGGGTGGAGCGCATTTGGGAGGGAACCAGCGAAATCCAGCGGCACATCATCTCTCGTGACATGCTCCGGCCACGCTGGACCTAAACCACTCTCTTGACCCTCGAACGACTGCTTCAGCCAAAAAGTATCGCGGTGTTTGGCGGCCGCGAGGCTCGGGAGGTCGTTCGGCAATGCCAGCGGATGGGATTTGCCGGCGATATTTGGCCGGTTCATCCCTCGCTTGAAGAGGTGCAGGGCCTGCCCTGTTATCGGAGCGTAGCGGAGTTACCGTCTGCACCGGACGCCAGTTTTGTTGGCGTCAATCGACACCTTACGATCGACATTATTCGGCAGCTCAGCGAGCGAGCGGCCGGGGGAGCGGTTTGTTATGCCTCCGGCTTCGGCGAGGTCGACGATGGCGAGGCCTTGCAAGACGCGCTGCTTAAGGCGGCGGGGACGATGCCGATTCTTGGGCCGAATTGTTACGGGGTGATCAACTATCTGGACGGCGCACTGCTCTGGCCAGATCAGCATGGTAGTGAGCGAGTTGAGCGAGGCGTCGCGATTCTGACCCAAAGTAGCAATATCGGCATCAATCTCACGATGCAGGCGCGCGGTCTTCCGATCGCCTACCTCATCGCGCTTGGCAATCAGGCGCAGACCGATCTCGCCGGAGCGCTTGATACCCTGATTGACGACATGCGCGTCAGTGCGGTGGGCTTGTACATCGAAGGTTTTACCAATATTCCGATGCTTCAGGAAGTGATGCGTCGGGCCCACGAGCGGAACCTTCCGGTCGTCGTAGTGAAATCCGGCGCCAGCGTCCAGGGCGCCCGGATTACCCGATCGCATACCGCGTCTATGGCGGGCGCCGATGATGTAGCCAACGCGCTGCTCGATCGCCTGGGTATGGCCCGGGTTCGGGATCTGGATACCCTTGTCGAGACCCTAAAGCTTCTGCATGTACATGGACCTTTAAACGGTAATCGCCTTTGCTCCATGAGCTGCTCGGGCGGCGAGGCCTCGCTGATGGCGGATACGGCGGTGGGGCGGCGCATCGTTTTTCCTGACCTCAGCGATGAACAGTTTAAGGCCGTCTCGCAGACGGTCCACGAGCTGGTTAGCGTGTCAAACCCTCTGGACTATCACACGTTCGCCTGGAATAAAGAGGAAGAATTATTTGGAACGTATCGGGCCATGCTCCGCTGTGGGTTTGATCTGTCGATTCTGGTTCTGGACTTCCCAAGATTGGATCGGTGCACGATTGAAACCTGGGAGCCTGCGGTGCGAGCTATCAAGCGGGCAGCCCAAGAGACCGGCGCGCCGACTGCCGTGCTGGCTAGTCTTCCAGAGAGTCTTCCCGAGGGCATCGCAAAAGAACTTATATCCGCAGGCATCGTACCGCTGTGTGGACTGCGGCAGGCGATTGATGCGGCGGAGGCGGCAGCAAGCGTGGGTCCAGGAGCGCTTGAAGTGAAAAACAATGCCGGCTTGCCAGGCCCGCTTTCATTCCTGCGTTCGAAACACGCAAGGCGCCTGGATGAGTATGACGCGAAGCAGGTGTTACGGGCGGCGGGTATCGCGGTGCCATCAGGCGCTAAGGCGACGGATCTGGTGTCGCTTGAAGAAAAAGCGAAGCGCTTTAACTTCCCTCTTGCCTTGAAGGGCTGCGATCCTGATCTGCTGCATAAAAGTGAACAGGGAGCAGTCCATCTTAATATCGAAGATATGGCCACTTTGCTTCGCGTTGCCGAGCCACTGTTCGACCGTTTTGATACGGTTTTGGTGGAAGAAATGGTCACGGATGCGGTTGGTGAGTGGATCGTTGGGATTAATCATGATCCGGCTATTGGCCCGTGGATGCTGATTGGCGCAGGAGGTGTCTTTGCTGAGTTGCTCAGTGATCGGGCGGTCGTTTTGCTCCCGGCTGAGACACATCACCTGGAGCGCGCTATTGATTCTCTAAAAATCAGCTCAATGATGTCGGGGTACCGAGGACTGCCGGTGGGCGACCGCCAAGCGCTGCTCAGCGCCCTGAAAAGCCTCTCGGATTTCGCGTACGCTCATAGTGATACGCTGATCGAGCTGGAAATCAATCCGCTTCTTATCTGTCCGACAGGGAAAGGAGTCTGTGCCGCGGACGCGGTCATTCAACAGGCGACACCCGTGTAGCCCATGCCGTTGCTTAGTCTGGACCCTGATCAAGCATGCGTGGCCAAGCCATTCGATGCCTTGATTGAATTCCTTGGAAGCGAGAAGGGGGCGGTCCTCGATATCGGTTGCGGTGAGGGCGAGATGACTGATCGTCTTTCGCGTTTTGGCTACCGAGCGATAGGACTGGACCCTCTCAGGGGAAGCGGTCCGGGCATAAGGCGCCTGCAGGCAAGTGCAGAGGCCATACCGCTAGCCAGCCACGTGGTTGATATCGCGCTTTTTCATTGGTCGCTGCACCACGTTCCGCAAGAGTCGATACCGCAAGCCCTCGCAGAGGCAAAGCGCGTCCTGAGCACCAAAGGAAGACTTCTTGTGATTGAGCCGGAGCCTACCGGAAGCTGGCAAGTCGTCTGTCGGTCCTTTCACGATGAAACTGAGGCGCAGGCCATGGCAGCGCGCGCCGTGGATATCATGGTGGAAACAGGCGGCTATCTGAGGCGAAGGCGTTATTATCTGAGTGAAGACGGTTTCGATGACTTTGATCAATTTGTCGAGGTCATGATGACCCATGCCTACAACCATTACACCGAAGCGCAAGTTCGCCAGCGACCGGTTCGAGAAGCGTTCGACTTGTGTGAAGTGGGTGGATCCTATCGCCTGTTTCAACGGATCCGAATGGATGAAATAAGCATGAATCAATCCAGTCGCGAACCGGCCTAAATGAGACCCTAATATATGAAGAATGAAAATCTGCTGAGCGAGCGAAAAGGGGCGGTCCTGCAAGTCACGCTCGACCGACCCAAGGCGAATGCGATTGATGTGGCCACCAGTCGGGCCATGGGAGAGCTCTTTGCTCAGTTTCGCGATGATCCAACCCTTCGGGTGGCGATCATTACCGGCGCGGGCGAGAAGTTTTTCTGTCCGGGCTGGGATCTGAAGGCGGCAGCAGATGGTGAGGCTGTCGACAGTGACTATGGCGTAGGCGGATTTGGTGGCTTGCAGGAGCTGCCCGATCTCAACAAACCAATCATTGCTGCCGTAAACGGCATCTGTTGTGGCGGTGGGTTGGAATGGGCGCTGTCGGCTGATTTGATTATTGCGGCCGAGCATGCAACCTTTGCGCTGCCTGAGATCAATTCGGGCACGATTGCTGATGCGGCGACGCTCAAGTTACCCAAGCGCATTCCGTACCACATTGCTATGGAGATGCTGTTTACCGGCAGATGGATGGATGCCGCTGAGGCGCATCACTGGGGCTTGGTCAATGAGGTCTGCCCAGCGGAGCAACTGATGAATCGATGTCATGAGCTTGCAGCCGTGCTGGCGGACGGTCCGCCCCTTGTTTTTTCAGCGATAAAAGAGGTCGCTCGAGCCGCCGAAAATATGCGTTTTCAGGATGCGTTGGACGGCATCACAAAACGAAAGTTTCCCACGGTGGACAAACTTTATTCGAGCGAGGATCAGCTCGAAGGGGCTCGAGCGTTCGCCGAAAAACGAAAGCCACAATGGAAAGGAAGATGAAGCTTTCAGAGCCTTGCGTTGTTTTTCGTCTCGTAAAAAAGCCGTCGGTTCTCAATGCTTTCCTTAATTAGGTATAGTCCGGACGCACGTGATTATTGCGGAATCAAACTACTGACTGAGATTAAACGATGGAAGAGTGGTCTGCTTTATCTCAATCATTATTGCCGTTATCCTTGGCGGCGGTACGGTGCTTTATGCCGTGTGGGACAAAGGGTTTCGCAACAGTTTTGACAATGTGCTGGCCGGAGTGACCATCGGCGTTCTCGTTTGTGGGGCGTGGTACGTTACCGGTGTGATTGGCAATGATGATTTTGAGCCGGTGCCGGTTGAGGCGATTACCTTTATTGCGCCGTCAGGCAATCTTCTGAACTATTTGATGACGTGGACCGGGTCGCAGATTAACTTTGGCATAGCGGTCGTTTGCGGCATGATCGCCGGCTCGTTCATTTACGCCATTTTCTCAGGCAACTTCCGTATCGAGACCTTTGCGACCGGGGGGGATATGCGCAACCACCTCGTGGCAGGCGTGCTGATGGGGTTTGGAGGGGTGCTGTCTTTTGGCTGTACGATCGGCCAAGGTGTTTCAGGCATGTCCACGCTGGCGATAGGTTCGCTCCTGACCCTGGTCTCTATTCTTTTTGGTTCCGCGCTGACGATGAAGACGCAGTACTACATGCTCGATGATGGATTCTGGGCGTCTTTACACCAAGCGCTGGCGGATCTCAGGCTGATGCCGAGGAAATCCTGAACCCGACCAACGTCGGACGTGGTTGGATAAAGCTCAGGAAGTGCTCAGGCGGGTATAATGCGGCCCGCAGAGGTTTTCGAGGGCCGTTAGCTCAGTCGGTAGAGCATCTGACTTTTAATCAGGTGGTCGCAGGTTCGATCCCTGCACGGCCCACCAAACTTGGCCCGGCACGCTACTCCTTTTTTCGGCCTGTCTGTTTTTTGCATACCAAAGTCCACGTGCCGAACGTTTTTAAAGGCGATGAGCAGGCCGCGCCGCTCTCATTTTTTAGCCGGGTGTGGCTCATCGCTTGCCACGACAGGGTCGCAGCTCCTGGCCTAGCTAGGTCGTGAAGCTTGTCCTGGCGCGCTCCGAGGATGTTTTATTCACCGATTACGCACAGCAGCGTAGCGCTGCGAGGAATATATTTTGGAATT
>RGTL01000002.1 GCA_010025385.1 Gammaproteobacteria bacterium
TGAGGCGCGCCAGGTCCTGCGGAGTGCCATTCGTAACGCACCGGGATCGGCAAGCTTGCATCGTCTACTGGCCCGGGTCGAGGGCGAGGCGGGCAATTTGGCGCTGTCTTTCCAGGCGCTCTCTGAATATCATGTTTTAAGCGATCAACTGGATGATGCGATCGCTGACCTGAAGAATGCGCTTACGCATGCAGGCGCAAGCGCGTATCTCGAAGCAAGTCTCAGCGCACGTTTAACCGAGCTCGAGACGCTAAGAGGCCAGAAATAAAACTTGTGAAATTCAGGGTAAACCCCTAGCCATCTCAAATTTCTATTTCAAATATAAGCATATTCAGTTAATCAATAAATTTCGGGCGCTTGCTCTGCTCGGTAAATTTAAGTAAAACAGGGGTAGCCGCCGCCGTTTTAGACGGAGATTCAGCAAAGCGATTTCGGGCAATTGTGGCGTAACCCCGAAAGGGACAACCACGCGCAAGGTATCGAAGGTATCGATTGAAGAAGAATCGAAGAAGAGAAGAAAAAAAGTAAAGCAGGGAAGATCGTAATAAGAGCAGAACGGCGCTGCGGTGTGCATGACCGCGAAGCCTAGTGAATCGGAGGAAAACAATGCGAAGACTTAAAACAGGAGTGCTTTCATTGCTCGCCGCAATGGTCCTTATGGGCACGGCCAGCGTAAGCACGGTGGCTGTGGCGATGGAATGGCCGGACGAGAAGGCCTGTGGAGAAGCGGTAAAGTCGGGTGACAAGATAATCAAAGGGTGGTGTACCGCCATTAGTCGTCGCGCTGGGAACTGTCTGGGTTGCCATCAGGCGATGGTGAGCCCTTGGCCGGAGAAACTCGCTCCCGGTGGAAACATTGGCCCACCGCTCGTGGCGATGAAGGCTCGATTCCCTAATCGAGAAGACTTACGTGCCCAGATATGGGATCCGACGGTGAGGAACCCCAATACCTCGATGCCGCCGTTTGGGAAGCACGGCCTCCTCACCGAGGAGCAAATCGACAGCATTGTCGACTGGTTGATGACTATCTGACATTGACCCAGCAATAAATTACATCTGTTATCGAAATCAAGAATAGGAAGAGTCGTTATGAAACGAAGAGTATTTGTAAAAGGATCGTTAGCTGCCAGCACGCTCGCCGTTGCGGCAGGCGCGGGCCTCCTGAGTCCAACGCGCGTCCTCGCCGCCGCGTGGCCCGAAAACGCGTTCGGCCAACGGCCGGAGGCGGATGCGCTGAACGCTTTCTTTGGCACCTCGGAGGTGACCGAGAGTGATCAAGTCGCGTTAAAGGCCCCGCTGCAGGCTGAGAACGGCGCGGTGGTGCCCATTAAGGTAATGACGACTCTGCCCAATGTTGAATCGATCGCGGTGGTCGTTGAAAAGAACCCAGCGCCCTTCACAACAGGTCTTGAAGTCATGGGCGGTGGCGCCGGCGCCATGTACAGCGCTCGAATCAAAATGGGTCAGACCTCGCCCGTCAAGTGCTATGTCAAATCCGGTGGCAAGGTCTATATGACGGCCCAAGAGATTAAAGTCACCGTCGGCGGTTGCGGCGGTTAATCGAACAGATTCGAGCAGGAGATTACGTAATGTCGACTAAAATGAAAATCAAGAAGTCCGCCGATGGTGGATATGAAGTGATGGTGCTTGCGAAACACCCGATGGAGACCGGTCTTCGCAAAGACTCCAAGACCGGCGAAAAAATCCCGGCCCATTTCATCAAAACGATGGAGTTCTCGCTGAACGGAACGGCGGTAGCACAGGCTGACCTCGGCACGGGCGTGTCGACGAACCCGTTGATCAGCGTACATCTGGCAGACGCCAAGCCTGGCGATACCGTGGGCGTGAATTGGGTGGATAACAAAGGCGAGTCGGATAGCGCTGAAGCAGCGGTCAAGTAGGCAGTAATAAGCAAAGAGAGAGCAGAGCGCACAGGAGGCCCGAATGGGAAACGTTGGGTCTGGTTACTCGAGGAGAGCAAAAATGAAAAAACTGGTTTCGCTAGCGTTCGCAGCAGGCATCGCTATGGTGGGCGCATCAGCCGTACAGGCGATTTCTGAGGCGGAGATTAAAAAAGACATCGAGGAGTTTCAGGGATTCTTCCTGAAGCGCTTTCCTGGTCTGACCCTGGAGGATTTCTCTGATGGCGTAAATGCCCTGCCGCAGTACGCACACCGGCGCGCCAACTGGGAAATCAATATGGAGTTTCCGCAGTTTGAGCCGGAGATGGATAAGGCCGCCGAAGAATGGGCAGCCCCGTTCCAAAACGGCAAGTCCCTTGCTGATTGCGACCTGGCCCCAGCCCAGAACTATCCCGTGTTTGACGCCGCCTCTGGCGATCTTCGCACGGTCGAAGGCGATATCAATGCCTGTCTGAAGGCCAACGGCGAAGAAGTGATTAAGAACGTGAAGCGCGGCAAAATGGCCCGCCTTGTCGCCCACTATAAATCGCAGTTCAACGGCGAGAAGATGGCGGTCGATTATTCTGATCCGGGCGCTCAGGCCTGGTATGAGAAGGGCCGCCAGTTCTACTGGGCCAAGCGCGGCCAGCTCAACTTCTCATGCGCGGACTGCCATGTGCATAACTCTGGCAACAGCGCCCGCGGTGACGTCCTGAGTGCAGGCCTGGGACATGGCGTGGGCTTCCCGGTGTGGCGCACCAAATGGCAGGTGGCAGGTAAGCCCTGGGGCACCATCCATCGGCGTTATGGCGGCTGCAACAACCAGGTGCGCGCCGATGGTTTCAAGGCTCAGGGCGAGGAATACAAAGCGCTCGAGTTTTACGAGTCTGTGATGAACACTGGCGTGCCGCTCAAAGTGCCGAGCCTGCGCCAGTAGCGACACCATGTAAAGCAAAGGCCGGCGCCGTTTTTAAGCACAAGACGGCGCCCGGCCATTACGCTAAAAACCTGGCTACCACGCCAGGTTTTTTTTCTCCGAAGAGCATAGCCTTTATGACCAAAGGATCGCTGATATGAGTTTGAATCGACGTGATTTTATGCGCCTGCTCGCAATGGCGGGAGCGGCTGGAATGAGCCTGAACGGTCGTGTGTTCGCCGACGCGGCGGTGGATTACGATGCGCCTGCATTCGGCAACCTGTCGCTGATGCACTTTACTGACTGCCACGCACAACTCATGCCGGTTTATTTTCGTGAGCCAAACTTTAACGTTGGTATTGGCGAGGCATTTGGTAAACCGCCACACGTGGTGGGCGATCATTTTCTGAAGCATTTCGGGATTGCGCCGGGCTCGGCAAATGCGCATGCGTTTACTTTTCTGGAGTTCGAGGCAGCGGCGCGGAAATATGGCAAGGTAGGTGGATTTGCCCATCTTGCCACGCTGGTCAAACGTCTGCGGGCGTCGCGCCCCAACAGTTTGCTGATGGACGGGGGCGATACCTGGCAGGGCTCAGCCACCGCGCTATGGACAAAAGGTCAGGATATGGTGGACGCCTGCAAGCTGCTGGGCGTTGACATTATGACCGGGCACTGGGAGTTCACCTACGGCATCGATCGGGTCAGCGAGATTGTGAATGAACAGCTCGCACCCATCGAGTTTTTGGCGCAGAACGTGGTGTTAACTGAAGACGCCGCATTTGAGGGCAAGCCGGCGTTTGATGAGGAGTCCGGCCGCGTTTTCAAGCCATACACCATACGGGAAATGAACGGCATACCTGTGGCGGTGATTGGTCAGGCGTTTCCGTACACCACGCTTGCTAATCCGAGATATATGATCGAGGACTGGAGCTTTGGTATCCGCGACGAGATGTGTCAGGAGATGGTCGACACGGTTCGCGCGCAGGGCGCGCAGGTGGTGGTGCTGTTGTCCCACAACGGTATGGACGTGGATCTCAAGCTTGCCAGTCGCGTCAGCGGTATTGACGTGATTCTTGGTGGGCATACTCATGACGGGATGCCCAAACCCAGTCTGGTCAGCAACCCGGGCGGAAAGACGCTGGTCGTGAACTCTGGGTCAAACGCAAAGTTCTTGTCGGTGATGGATCTCGACGTTCGAGGCGGGCGCGTTGAGGATTTCCGTTATCGACTGTTGCCGGTGTTCGCCAATTTGTTGCCCGCAGACCCCGACATGACCGCCTATATCGAGGGCGTGCGTGAACCATTCAAGCAACAGTTGGAAACCGTGCTCGCCAAGACCGAGACCACTCTTTATCGGCGAGGGAACTTCATTGGCACCTTCGATCAGGTCATTGTCGACGCGCTGATGGCGGTTCGTGGTGCGGATCTGGCGTTCTCTCCCGGATTTCGCTGGGGTACGAGTCTGCTGCCTGGTGACGATATCACCGTCGAGCGCGTGATGGATCAAACCGGTATCACTTATGCCAAATCGACGCTCAATGAGATGACCGGGGAGAACATCAAATTGGTGCTGGAGGATATCGCGGACAATCTGTTTAATCCGGATCCGTACTATCAGATGGGCGGCGATATGGTTCGTGTCGGCGGATTGCGCTATGCCATCGACCCGTCTCGTCCAATGGGAGATAGGCTGTCGGATCTCGAGCTCAACGGAAAACCATTGGACCCCTCGAAAACCTATAAGGTAGCCGGCTGGGCGAGCGTAAACCCGCAACCCGATGAGCTGCCTGATATCTGGGACGTCGTTGCCGAATACCTTCGGGACCAAAAAGTGATCCGCGATGTGGTAGCCAATGTGCCCAACGTGAAAGGTATCGAGACAAACCCTGGCTTCGTTGACGCCTAAGAGGCGGCGCCCTCGTCCCGCGTAAGCGTATCAAGCGCCTGGATGACCGGCGCGAGCGTGCTCGCGAGCTTTTGTCGCATGAGACTGCCGGTCGCGTCAGTGTGGGCAAAAACCGGTGCGACCAGAGGCTCGCCGGTAAGACTCAAGACGGCGATCGCCTCGCGATGCGATTGAGGCAACCGGGCAAATTCATGGTGTTGAGGGTCAGCGGCCGGCTTGTGTTGCAAGACCGCCAGCTGCTCAGTCACGGCTTTTTTAAGGGCGTCGACTGATCGCGGGAGCGCGCTCGCAGGTCGCAACGTCTGGAACGGCACTCCGATGGCGTTTACCGTATCTACCACCACGTCCATGTCGATCGCTTTTTCAAGAGCCATCGCGCAGGCTTTAAGATAGCGTCGGGTGGAGCGTGTTTTGGCAAGCGGGTCCACCGTCTGCCTCATGGCTGCGGCATTCGTTCGCGGTTTCGATAAATTCGCAGACCCTGTGGTGGTGGGCTCGAGATAGACAGGTCCCGCAGCGAGAAAGCCCACGAGGTAGGCCACGTGCTGCGTCGCTTTCGTCCAAAGCCGTTCGTGAGCCTGTGCATCGAGCAGGTTCGAGTGGAGCATCACTTTGATCGTGTCGATAATCGCCCGGGTGGCGGTTTCGAAAGGCAACTGCTCCAGCAGAAACGCAACAAGCAAAGGTCCGGTCTGCCCTTCGATCACGTCGTGGTGGCGGAGCATCATTCGGGCCGTTTCTGATGTGGGTAGACACCACCAGGCTTTATGCGCGAGGGAATCGGTGAGTTCGGATGACGCCGCGACCGCCACGACCGCCTCCGGCTCACCCAGGCAGAGCAGTTTGTTGAGTCGTTCGGCCTCCAGGGCCCCGCTTCGCGTCCACCGCCGAATGAAGACCGGATACCCTCCCGGGGTGCCCAACGCGACCGTGGAGAGCAACTCCCGAACGAGTCGAAGATAGCGTTCTTCGCGGCCTGAGGGCCTGAGTTCGACTCGGTGCTCACCGCGCTCACTCAGACCAAAAACGATCATCCGAGCCTCATCAATCCGGATGGCAACAGCGGATTTCGCCAGCACATGCAGGCGAAGGCTGTCTTCTTCTGAAAGGCTCAAAATCGCGAGGTTGGGGTATCGAGGTTAGGCCTAGGCGCCGCGACCGCTCGTTCCGGGCGATTGACCTCACCCAATAGAGGTATCCCGAGCCGATAAGCCGACAGGTTAGTATTCGTCATCGGAGTCATTTTTCAAGTGCTATGGGAGAGGGATATGGACTCGATCTATTATGAAACGGTCGATAAGCTCGAGAAGATGGGCGTCGATCCTGATTATGTACAGGGTTGGGTTGGGGGTTTTCTGGGTAATCCTGAGCGAGAAGAGCAGCGCGTGACTCCGGCATACTCGGCCGGGTATGAAGACGGCCAAAACCAGGTTACCGACAGCGCATCAAACTATATGACGTCCTGATAGCGCTAGCCGGGGCCGATCGCCTTTTCGCCGTCAGGTGAAAAAGGCTTGGTGCCCAACAGGCTGGTCAATGATTTTGTGAGTTTGCGTACCAGGTCAGGTCCGTCAATCTCCATGACCTGATCGATCACCCAACGATTGGTCTGATCATCGCCCATGATGACCTTGACCCGATCGCCAAACGTTCGCAGCAGGCTGTACCCCGCCGCGCCATCTCTGAAGGCGCATTGTCCATAATCGGCGTTTCGCTGATTCAGAAGATCAATAAACAATGTGCGGTAGTCACCAGACCCAAGGACTTCACTGGTGTTGCGCTGAAGTTGCGATGCGCAGGCGTGGGCAAGTGTAGATACGAACAGCGGGCGCTGCGTTTCGCTGAGGCGATCAAACGTGAGTCGGTCTGACACGTGGTTGAGGAAGGCGAGGTATTCCTGAATCACGCCAACCCGCTGGTGGTCGTCCTCATAGATGAAGTCTTCGGCATGAAGGTTGCGAGCACTGGTCAGCGCTAATTGCCAGCAGATATACCCCAGCGCGGTCGCGCTATCCTCGATCGAGTTTTGCTTTCCGGGGTTACGCCACCGGTCACGAATTCGGGTTGCCATCACATTGCGTCCGAACACGATTTTATCTTAAGGTGTCGCTTATGCAGGCACTGTCAACTGATTTCATCGACGCGGTGAAACACAACTGTGACGTCTCCGACGCGCAGCACGCCGGACATTATTCGCTATGCGTCTACCTGATGCATATGCGCGAGTATTTCCGCTGGGAACAGGGTCTGGCGCTCGATGTTCGACTCGATGCCAAGCAGGTGGGCGAATGGGTGGCCGAGCGCGAACTCTATTGGGATAGTCTTGAGGAGGCTGATTACCAGTCGCTGCCGACACCCATGGGATCAGTTGATCCGTTTGATGTCGAGTCGCTCAACGATTGGCTGGATCCGCTGGGGTATGGCTACAGCGCCGGCATTGGTCGATTCGGCAAACCGGTTTTTGCGTTGGGCGAGCGCGTCGAAGTGGAATGCGCTGGCGACTACCGCCTCATCTGCACCGAGCGCGAATGGGTGCGTGAGCTCATTGCGCCGCCGGCGATGACTCGTGGCCAGACCATATGGATTCGCCGTGAGGCGTTACGCCGCGTCCTGTGGGAGATGATTGAAGAGTGGCGCTGGAAAAAACCGACCAATGCCCTAGCGCGAAGTTTGTCCTGTTTTGGATTTCACGGGCATCCGCAGGATGCCGTTGAAAGAATGACCGAGCAGTTCAGTGAACTGGCGATCCTGCATGAGCTCGGGGAAAAAGTGTGTGCTGACTATCTCGGCGAGGACTGGGAGCGCATGCTGCTCGATACAGAGGATCGAGCCTTTGAGTCATTGCTGCGGGCCGTACGTGACCACCTCGCGGACTGTCTGATGGTCTTGCCAGCGCTATTGAAAGAAGGAAACCTCGGCGCGGTGCACTTTTATTTTGCGACGATGACGGGATTACGGCGTCAGCTGTTTCCGGCGTTGTCGCAGGCCTATCGTCAGTGGGTCGAGCATGATGAGTGGACAGCGCTTCGCAAGACCGTACGCGACGGCGGCGAATACTGGCGACGGTGTGCGATGGATCTGGTGGAAACCTATCGGTCCCAACGGCAGCCGTCGGCTCGGGGCGCGTGTCCGATCACCGTCGAATCACTCGCTTTTTGAGTAGACGAAAAGCCGTCCTAGCGTTTTGATCCTTTCTCGGCGTGCGCAAGATCCACCACTTGCGTTGCCAGGTCGGCATAGGACTCGCGGTAGCCCGATAACGGGTGACCGCTTTCAGGCGCGAAGTAATCCTTCGGGTCAATTCCTCCCTCATGCTCCTGGGCGATGAAGTCCTTTTGCATTTTCAGCATTTTCTCAATCAGTTCTCTTTTTTCACTCATCTTGTTTTCTCCCTAACGAGTCGATCATCTAGCCTAAGTTTGGCACCAGAGCGGGTAGGTTAGTACCCCCCTTTGCGCATACTTTCGGGTAGTCCAGCGAGGCGTCCGGCCTGCTTGCTTGGGTTACCCGGAAAAAGATCAAATAACTCCTTATTGCTGACTTTTTCTCCCCAGCGTGAGCCCATCTCTTTCAATAGCGTGCGGTTGTTGGGCTGGTTGCCGTTGTTTGAGAAATATTCCTCTCGCAAGTAGTTGATCAGATCCCAATGTCTGTCGGTGAGAGTAAGCTGCTCCTCTGCGGCCATCGCTTCGGCCACAGCCGGAGTCCAGTCTTCGGGATTTTCGAGAAATCCGTTTTCGTTGGTAGCAATGGATCGTCCTTCAATATCAATTGTCATGGTGATACTCCGCTTGGGATCTGAAAAGGTTAATGCTCGTCTTTTGGGTCATATACCGCTGCGATACTTTTTGAAGGCACAAACACACCGCAGCCCAACAGACGATGCGGACCCAGACCCTCCGTTTGCAAAACGAGTGACTCATCCGGTGTTAGATCGGCCAACAGGAGGCTACGCGTCACCAGACGGGTGTCGGGCGTCTTCAGGTATCGGGTCCGACCGCAAAGCATTTTTTTGGGCTTGATCGATAGCGCGTTTAGCCATTCGGCTGCGGTTTCAAGAAAGTCCGATTCGGATTCGGCTAACGTGGGCGTATTCACATAGTGGGCAAACACCGTTGATAGGCGCGATAAAGGGCGCGGGTGTGCGTCACCGATGTGAATGGTGTGTCCGTAAAGATCAAGCGAGCGACCGCTCAGAGCCTGTGCGTCATGGACTCGGGTCGTTGGGACGCGAAGCGTTAATCTCGTGCGCGCCGACAGTTCCAATAAGCCATCGTCATCAGGACGTTGCCAGCCGTTAGACGATTGAGGGCCATGAATCAGATGGACTCGGGCGCGCGGTTCCGTGGCCAGCCAGGGCAGAGCACCCTGAAGCCCGTGGGACAGCGCAAAGGCGTGATCGGTGGGAATTTGCCGCCCCTGAATTCTGAACACCATATCCGTCACCTCGGGCTCGGCAGCCGTCGGGCGCTCGGGTGCGGTTTCGCTCCAATATCCCGGCGACATGTGGACGCTCACTGAATGGGCAACGACGCCTGGATGGCGTCCCGATCAATCCACCAGTCATCCTGAACCAACACATCCACGACGTTGCGCAAGCGCGGGAGAAATCGGGCCGGGTCATTCAATTCGAGTCGACTAATCCACTGATCGAAAGCGTCCTGATCCTCGATCCCGCTATGCCTCCGGGCAACCGTGCCCAGCATCTGGTTAGTGAAAAACGATAGCGACTCTCGTTCTTTTCCTTCGGCCCTAAGCTCAACGACATACGCAGCGACTGCCGCGGCTACCGCCGCGCCGTCAGAATCATCTGGGGTCTCCTCGATGATGTCCTGAAGAAGGGCGACAGACAGCTCTGGATCAACCGGGAAAGTCACGGCCAACCAAACGCCGTGACCCAGCGCCACGAGGGCATCTGGTTCGCCCGACTGAAACATGATGCGAGCAGCTTCAATGGTCTCCGACCACAGCCGTGCAGCCGCAAAGCGATCAAAACAGACTCGGCCGCTCTGCCAAGCGGCGCTTCCTCTCTCCAGGGCCACCAGAAGCCGACCTTCTTGCAAAGCCAGTTGTCGCCACTGCGGGGCGTCGATTTGAGGCGCGTTTTCGTTCAAGCGCTCTTGCACCGCCGCCAGTTGCGCCTCAAGTGCTTCCACAGATGCGGCGGAGTCCTCTTGGGATTCTGCGCCGAGATCGAATTGGTCGTTGAGGTATTTCACAGGCCTTATGGGTCAATCCGGGCGGTAAACGCCGCTTCGATTTGGTCTTCCCAGTTTCCCGGCGTGTCCGGATAAGGGGGTTTCACATCCATGCGCAAAAAACGATCTCCGACGCGCGCGCGCCCCTTCACCAGCTCGAGCAGTTCAGCAAAGGACGCCGGCTGGTTTTGCATGATGAGTTCGCTTATCCAGAGCATTGACATGATTAACCCGTTCCCTTCAGCGACTCGGTGAAGCGGCCTCGATACATCAGTCGTTTCGATTGACTCTTGTCGCCGTCTTCAAAAGCATCTCTTCGATGCGGCACGTTGGCACACAGGATGCCCTCGCCCTCGGCGAGCCGACGCCGGTATCGTAAGTCAGGATGGTTTTCAAAGAGATCTTTCAACGTGCTGAGCGCATCCTGAAACAGGGCATCGGCTGACCATCGCACGTTATGTTGGCGTGCGGTGTAGCGCATTCGCAAGGTATTGCCCTCAACAAAAAAGACAGGACCCGTGGAGTCCTCTCTCGCCGCGCCATGGTCGTGATGAGCCGGAATGGTCATCGCGTCACGTCGGCTGAGAGCTTGAGGAAATCGAACGTCCCGTTCGGCAAGCAGGTGGTAGAGCACGCGATGATCAATAGCCTCTAGTGATCCGCCCTTCGCTGCCGGAGACATGCAGTGCAGCAGCATGGTACGAATGATGCGATCTCCCGTCAGGTAATAGCCGTCCGAATGCCAATTAAGCGAACGATTGGTGTAGGGGATGTACTGCGAAAAATGCCCTTCGTTTTTAACTTCAACTTCACTGAGACCATCGTTCGCCGCGAGAAGATTCTGGTCAGGTCTTCCGAGGCCTAGCTGGCGCGTAAAAGCGGCCAGGACGGTCCTGTCCATGCGGGCCCCTGCCACACATCGATAAATGACCATGTTGGCGCGGCGCAGACGCTCCCTCATCGCAAGGCGTTCCGAGGGTGCAAGCGCGCGAGGATCCTGAATATCCACCACCAGGTCGTCAAGGGCTTTGCGATAATCGTCGAGGTCCATCGAAGTCATCCGCAGGCACGAGGGGTTGCCAATGGTTTCGGTGGTGGTGCGATGGGCCGAAGCGCTGTGCAATGGGAGACTCAAGATATTAAGAAGACTAGATCGACGCCGGCTGATTGTAGCGACCCGCCATGAACAGAAAACTCTCCCAAAAGATTGATAAAGCGGGGATTTTGAAGTCAAAATCAGGTCATTGATCAACAGATAAAAACCTTTTTTTAGGGGTGGAATATTAGAAATAGCTGATTTAAAAAGGGAAATTCAGACCATGCCTGCCTCTCTCCCAAACATTCTTTTTGCACCGCAAAAGAAAACCTATCCCTAAGGGGATAAGGGGGTTTTTAAAGCCTCATACCTCTAGGGGAATGGTCTCGTGGCGGCCGATATCTGATGATTGCTATAAGAAAAATCTGATGCCAATCAGAAAGGAGTGGACAGCGATATGACTGAGAAGAACAGACACGACACCCCCATGCTCGATGAGTTGGAGAACGGCCCGTGGCCGAGTTTTATCTCTGGCATCAAGCGGCTTCGGGACGAGCATCCAACCGAACGAATTAACGGTGTCGCGAATGATCTGCTCGGGCAGCTTGAGCACTCCTACGAAACACGAAAAGGATACTGGAAAGGCGGCACGGTCAGCGTGTACGGCTATGGCGGCGGCATCATTCCGCGCTTCTCGGAAGTCGGCCAACAGTTCCCGGAATCGAAAGAATTTCACACCCTGCGCGTTCAGCCACCGGCCGGCAATCATTACAGCACCGATATCCTCCGTCAGCTGGCCGATAGTTGGGAGAAGTGGGGCTCGGGCCTGGTGACCTTTCATGGCCAGACCGGAAACATTATGTTCATCGGCGCCTCGACCGAAAACACCCAGCATTTTTTTGACGAGATCAATGACTACGGCTTTGATTTAGGCGGGGCCGGGCCGTGTGTGCGAACCGCGATGTCCTGTGTAGGGGGCGCCCGATGCGAGCAGTCCTGTGCGAACGAACACAAGATCCACCGAACGTTAGTGAACAACTTCACCGATGACGTGCATCGGCCGGCGTTGCCCTACAAGTTCAAATTTAAGGTGTCGGGTTGTCCAAACGACTGCATGAATTCGATCGAGCGGGCGGATATGGCGGTGATCGGCACCTGGCGGGATGATATGAAGGTCGACCAGGATGCCTGGAAAGCGTACGTCGCCGAGAAAGGCCGCCAGCACACCATCGACAACATCATTACGCGGTGCCCGACCCGATGCATGAGTCTTAAGGATGATGATTCCCTTGAGGTGGATAACCGCAACTGTGTGCGGTGCATGCACTGTCTGAACGTGGTGCCGAAAGCGCTTTCGCCGGGGGACGACAAAGGCGTTTCAATCCTCATGGGCGGCAAGCGTACCCTGAAGATCGGTGATCTGATGGGTACGGTAATTGTGCCGTTTATGAAATTGGACTCCGAAGAGGATTACGAGCGGATCACTGAGATTGCGGAAAGCACCATCGACTTCTGGGCGGAGAACGGCCTGGAGCATGAGCGCTGTGGCGAGATGATTGAGCGGATCGGGATCGTTAATTTCCTCGAAGGCATCGGTATCGATGTCGACCCGCACATGATTGCTGACCCCCGTCAGTCCTCTTATGTCCGAATGGACGGATGGGACGACGAAGCGGTGAAATGGTTCGAGCGCCAGGCTGAGAATCGCTCGGCTGCCGGCTAGGCGAATGACCCAAGCCTTGAGACAAACCCCCTAGAGCGTTACGGAGAAATTTATGGCTAAGGAAATGCGCCAGCCGATAGAGTCCGGCTGTCCCGATGGCTTCCAGTACATGCACCCGGCAATGGTCAAGAACTTTGGCCAATGGCAGTGGCACGATCACCCACGGCCGGGCGTGCTGCGTCACGTCGCCAAAAGCGGAGATGCGGTGTGGACCGTGAAGGCGGGCACACAGCGCATACTCGATGTGTTCACCCTGCGAAAACTGTGTGACATCGGTGATCAGTTCGCCGACGGCTATGTGCGATTCACGATACGCAGCAATATTGAATACATGGTCACCGATGAGGCGAAGGTGGAGCCGCTCATCGCGGCGCTCGAAGGCGAAGGCTTTGTAGTCGGCGGCACGGCGAACTCGGTGGCGATGATTTCCCACACCCAGGGATGGCTGCATTGTGATATCCCCGGCACGGATGCCTCGGGCGTTGTTAAGGCGATGATGGACGAGCTGATCGACGAATTTCGCAACTGCAACATGCCTAATCGCGTTCACATCACGACGTCCTGTTGCCAGATTAACTGTGGCGGACAGGGCGATATTGCGATCAATGTCCAGCACACCAAGCCGCCCAAGATCAATCACGATCTTGTGGCAAATGTGTGTGAGCGGCCGTCCGTCGTTGCTCGATGCCCGGTGGCCGCAATCCGCCCGGCGCAGGTGAACGGCAAACCTACCCTTGAGGTGGATGAGAAGAAATGCATCTGCTGCGGCGCCTGCTATCCGCCGTGCCCGCCGATGCAGATCAATGATCCGGAAAACACCAAACTCGCGATTTGGGTAGGGGGTAACCACTCCAACGCCCGCAGCAAACCAAGTTTCCAGAAACTGGTGGCGTCGGGGGTACCCAATAATCCGCCGCGATGGCCCGAAGCGACGGCCATCGTCAAACGAATTCTGCAGGCCTATAAGGACGATGCACGGGATTGGGAGCGAATAAACGACTGGATTGATCGCATCGGCTGGCCACGCTTTTTCGAAGCCACTGGGCTACCGTTCACCAAATTCCACATCGATAACTGGCGCGGCGCGCGAAAGAGTCTCAACGCCTCAACCCATATCCGTTTTTAGGCGCTGGGAAATGAAATTTTCCGTCATGGTCAACGAAGGGCCGTACACCCACCAGGCGTCTGACACGGCGTATCAGTTCACCCGCGCCGCGCTTGCCGCCGGGCATGAAGTGTTTCGTGTGTTCTTCTATCACGACGGAGTCAACAACGGTACGCGCATGACCACACCGCCGCAGGATGACCGCAACATCGTGGATAGATGGAGCGAGCTGGCCTCTGAACACGAGTTGGATCTGGTGGTATGCGTCGCTGCTGCCCAGCGTCGCGGTATCGTTGATGCGGATGAAGCCAAGCGCAATGGAAAAGACGGTGACAACATTGCTCCTGGCTTTAGGATCTCCGGGCTCGGTCAGTTAATCGAGGCCGGTATCCAGTCTGATCGACTGCTGGTGTTCGGCGATTAGGCGAAGACGATCATGAGTGAAACCAAAAAATTCATGTACATCAACCGGCATGCGCCGCACGGCACGGTATACGCGCATGAGGGGTTGGAGGTGGTGCTGATCGGCGCAGCGTTTGAGCAGGATGTCTGCATGGCGTTTATTGGAGATGGTGTGTTCCAGTTAAAGCAGGATCAGGACACCTCTGAAGCCGGCATGAAAAATTTCTCACCCGCTTATCGTGCGCTGGGCGATTATGAGGTGAACAAGCTTTATGTGGAGCGCGAGTCGCTTCAGGAGCGCGGCTTGAGCGAGGCGGATCTCATGCCGCTGACGTGGGAAGACGAGGATGACGATTGGGCCGAGAAGCCCTCGATCCGGGTCGTCAGTCGTGCCGAGATGTCTGACCTGCTCGAGGAGCAGGACGTGATTCTGAATTTTTAGGCTGAGGGCTATGCTGCATACCGTTAACAAGTCCCCGTTCGAATCGTCCAGCTTAAGGACATGCCTTGCGCTTGCTCGGGCGGGCAGCGACATATTGTTGATTGAGGACGGCGTCTACGGTGGGCTTGCGGGCAGCGCGCATTCCACCATGGTGGAGGACGCCCTTAAAAGCATGAAGGTTTACGCCCTGGGGCCGGATCTGAAGGCCCGGGGCCTTGCGGAAGATCGTCTCATTCCCGGCGTTCAGGTGGTGGGGTACGACGGATTCGTAGATCTGGCGAGCGCCAACGACAAAGTGCAAAGTTGGCTTTGATTTCTGACCTACACAACGTAGGCACATTCACTTAGGCATATTAAAGACAGCAAAACAAGGAGTCTGACATGGCATTTGAATTAAATGGCAAAACCTATGAGACCGACGAGGAAGGCTACCTTTCCAATCTCGGGGAGTGGAACTCTGATGTGGCGGCGTATATGGCCAAAGAGGATGACTGCGATTTGAGTGAGAACCACTGGGAGGTTATTAATTTCCTGCGTGAGTACTATGACGAGTACCAGATCGCTCCCGCGGTTCGCGTGCTGACCAAAGCTATTGGTAAGAAGTTGGGCAAGGATAAAGGCAACAGCAAATACCTTTATGAGCTGTTTCCTTACGGACCGGCCAAGCAGGCGTGTAAGTACGCTGGGTTGCCAAAGCCCACCGGCTGCGTCTAGGCAGACGGGGTGCTCGCCACGCTGTTGCCTGCCGCATCAGACAGCGTGGCCGGGTGCAAACGCCTAGGCGCTTGATGTGTTTAATGATGTGCGTTTTACACGGCGCCCGGGTTCTTCGCTGAACCGATCGATATCGTGTTGTTAGGGTCTCTATTCGCGGTGCTTTTCTATCTGGCGACGGCCATATTGGTTTTGGGTCTGGTCAGTAGGATCCGTCGCTACGCCCGCACGCCGGCACCTTTAGTGATTCCGACGACGCCCGCGCCGATTACCCGAAGCGGGGTAGCCGCTCGGATGTTTCGCGAGGTGGTGTTTTTCGAGAGCCTTTTTAAAGGGAGCAAGTGGAGCTGGCTGTTTGGCTGGCTTTTTCATTTTGGGATGCTGATCGCCCTGGCGCGGCATCTGCGTTACTTCACCGAGCCGGTATGGAACTGGGTCGTGATGATCCAGTGGGTCGGGGTCTATGCCGGAATGGCCATGTTCGTGGGTCTTGCAGGGCTATGGGCGCGTCGCATATTGGTTGATCGAATCCGATATATCAGTGCGCCTTCTGATCATCTGATGCTCGCGCTGCTGCTTGCAATTGCGGGCTCGGGTATCGGTATGAAATACGTCGCCCACACGGATATCGTTGCGGTCAAAGCCTTTACGCTGGGTCTGATTCGCTTTGACTGGCAACCGCTACCGGCCGATGCGTTATTGATCGTGCACTTGTCACTGGTCGTTGTGCTGATGCTGATTTTTCCCTTCAGTAAGTTGCTGCACGCGCCGGGGATGTTTTTCAGCCCCACGCGCAACATGCGCGACAACCCCCGAGAGCATCGGCACGTGGCGGCCTGGGCCCAAGATCTGTCGAGCACGCCTTCAGATCGTTCGCAGGTGTCATAGCGCATGGCTAAAGTCGAATTTGAAACGCCGGAATTAAAACCCTGGGTCGACGCCCCAAAAGTGGCGCCGGGGGCCATGGCGCACAGCAAACCGTTTGTGGCCAAGCCGGAGCATCAGCAGCCGCTCGGATTCCCCGGCGAGCTGGTCGAGAATTGGAAAGACGTAGCACTTGAGAAGATGGGCGATTTGTTGGGTCGCTATCGTTCCTTGCAGGTCTTTATGGATGCCTGCGTGAAGTGCGGCGCGTGTACGGATAAGTGCCATTATTACCTGGGCACCGGCGATCCGAAGAACATGCCCGTGGCTCGCCAGGATTTGATGCGCAAGATTTATCGACGCTACTTCACCCCGGCGGGCAAGTGGTTCCCCAAGCTGGTGGGCGCGGTGGATCTTACCGAAGAGGTCATCAATGACTGGTACAGCTACTACCATCAGTGTTCGGAGTGTCGGCGATGCTCGGTGTACTGCCCCTATGGTATCGATACCGCCGAGATCACTATGGCCGGGCGAGAAATTCTGGCGTCTATCGGAGTCGGTCAGAAATACTCAAACGAAATCATTGGGAAGGTGCACACGATAGGTAATAACCTCGGGTTACCTGAACCGGCGCTCGCGGACACGCTTGAAGGCCTTGAGGAGGAAGTCGAGGAAGACATCGGCGTATCGGTTAAGTTCCCGCTTGATCAGCAGGGCGCAGATGTGCTGCTGGTTACGCCATCGGCCGATTTCTTCGCCGAGCCTCATGTGGACGGATTGATTGGCTACGCGAAGGTTTTCCATCAAGCGGGCATCAGCTGGACGCTGAGCTCCTATGCGTCTGAAGCAGCGAACTTCGGTATTTTTATTGGTAATTACGAAAATATGCAGAAGGTGGCTCAGCGCATTCGCCAGGCGGCGCTGGATTTAGGCGTTAAGCGCATCATTGTCGGCGAGTGTGGGCACGCGTGGCGGGTGGCCTATAGCTTCTGGAATACGTTGATCGGCCCGTTTGATTTTCTGGATCCTTCGTATCCGGTCCCGCAGCATATCTGCGAATTCACCCACGATTTGCTGCAGCGAGGCGCATTGAAGCTGGATCCTGAAGCGAACGACGATAAAGTGGTGACTTTTCATGATTCCTGTAACGTATCCCGCGGTTCACGTCTGGGATCCGCGCCGGGGGGCCAATTCACCATCCCGCGGGATTTGATTCAGGCGGCATGCCGTCATTTCGTTGATATGGCCCCCGATACGATCCACGAGCATACCTTTTGCTGCGGCGGCGGCGGCGGCCTTCTGACTGATGACTTACTCGAGCTGCGGGTAAAGGGTGCGATGCCGCGAGCGCAGGCCTTGCAACAGGTCATCGAGTCTCACGGCGTGACCCATATGGCGGCAATCTGCGCCATTTGTAAAAGCCAGTTCAGCAAGGTACTTCCCCAGTACGGTATGGGAATGGACATGATTATCAGCGTGCATCAGTTGGTGGGCGATGCGCTGATTTTTGATACCGAACAATAAGCCGGGTAAAAGCCCCTACCGATAACAAATAAAGGATACGGCCATGGCAGCCTCTGAAGAACACACCCAGAAACTCACGTTCCGCAAATTTGCCGATGGTGAACACGAATGGCAGGACTACAAGAAGCAGATCTTTAATGAAGATCACTCGCATAAGTGCCCGACGTATGTGCATCGCACGCCGCCATGTCAGGGCAGTTGTCCATCGGGCGAAGATATTCGGGGATGGCTGCAAATTGTCCGGGGTATGGAGCGTCCGCCAGAGGGCCTGAACTGGCAGGAATACGCGTTCCGCCGAGCGACCGATGCGAATCCTTTCCCTGCGATGATGGGGCGGGTTTGCCCCGCGCCTTGCGAGGACGGGTGTAATCGGAACAACGTCGATGACTTCGTTGGGATCAACTCCGTCGAGCAATTTATCGGTGATACGGCATTTTCAGAGGGCTATCGCTTTGAGGACGCACCCCCCGTGTGTGGCAAACGCGTCGCGATTGTGGGCGGCGGACCGGCCGGTCTGGCGGCGGCCTACCAACTGCGTCGTCTTGGATACGCGTCGACGATTTTGGAGTCGCAAGCAAAGCTCGGCGGGATGTTCCGATATGGAATTCCGGGATATCGCACGCCCCGTGAGCGTCTCGATCGCGAGATCGAGCGCATTATCGAATTGGGCGACATCGAAGTGCGTACCGGTGTCCGGGTAGGCCAGGATGTTTCCATTCAAGACCTGGAGACCGAGTTTGATGCGGTGCTTTGGGCCGTCGGTTGCCAGCGCGGTCGCGGGCTACCAGTCGAGGGCTGGCAGGATACGCCGAACTGTGTATCGGGAGTCGCCTTTTTGGATGCCTTCAACAAAGGGACTATGAAGGTCACGGCTGAAAAAGTGGTGTGCATCGGCGGCGGCGATACGTCCATCGATGTGGTTTCTGTGGCCCGACGTCTTGGGAAGATCGAGCGGATCAATGAGAAGGACCGCCCTGAGGAAGTAATCGGTGGCTACACCGCCCATGATTCGGCCATGGTCGCGGCGCGCGAGGGCGCACACGTCACGTTGACGGCACTCTTCGAGCGGTCGAGCATGACAGCCACCGAAGAAGAAGTGGATGATGCGCTCACCGAGGGCGTAACGATTTTGAATGGCGTGATGCCCGTATCATTGATTCGAGATGGGTCTGGCCGGGCGACCGCGCTTCGCCTTGCTAAATGCGAAATTGATAGCAAGGGGATCCCTACGCCAGTGGCGGGAACGGAGTTTGAGGTCGAGGCGGATCTGATTGTCTCGGCCATTGGGCAGGCGGGTGATCTCACCGGTATCGAAGAGATGGGCAACGAGCGACAGCTGATTGATGCCGACCGTTTCTTTCAGGTGCCCAATCGTGCAGGCCACTTTGTTGCGGGCGACATCGTCCGACCGCATTTGCTCACCACGGCGATCGGCCAGGCGGCGATTGCGGCCCAGAGTATTGATCACTATCTCAAAGGTGAGGATCAGGCCCGACGGCCCAAGGTAGACGTTCATCACTTTGATCTGCTGGCCAAACTCAATGAGCAGTCCCTGGCCCCGTCGGAGTATGACCACACCCAGACCTGGGGCACGTCAGAGGCGAAATTCGCGGTTCATAATTATGAAGATCGCTCCGCCCACGAGATTATCCCCTCGGACCAGCTTTTTCTAGGACACTTTCAGGAGACCCCCCGGCAGTTAAGGGCGACGACCGTACCGAGCGCCGAGGAAGTGCTAGGCCACTTTGAGGAGCGCCACCACGGCTTGGCGGAGGAGGGCGCACAGGCCGAAGCCAAGCGATGCATGAGTTGTGGGCTTTGTTTTGAATGTGACAATTGTGTGATTTTTTGTCCGCAAGATGCTGTCTTCCGGGTCAAGAAAGACGAATACACCACTGGCCGATACGTCGATACGGACTACAGCAAATGTATTGGGTGTCATATTTGCGCAGACGTATGTCCCACGGGCTACATCGACATGGGCATGGGTGAATAGGGTTACCCGTTGATGCTCCACGGCTTAACGCGCACGGTCGGGATGATCAGATCCTTCGTGGTTCTTTTTATTTTCGCGCTTTCGGGCTCAGCTGGCCTGTTTGCGGATGTTGCGAAGCCGCAGATCCCGGCGTCGCGCGGAGACCAGTGTGTTGAACCGGTAGAGATCATGCGCCGCAATCATTTTGAGTTCATTGTCCACCAGCGTGATTTAACCGTGCATCAGGGGATCCGGACGAAGCGTCACAGCCTGGCCGGTTGTATTGATTGCCATTCCACCAAGACGGCGGCCGGTCAGTACCTACCGGTGAACGCCGAAGGCGAGTTTTGTCAGACCTGTCATACCTATGCCGCGGTCAAGATTGACTGCTTCAGCTGTCACGCCGCCGTCCCCACCGAAAAGATTAGCCAGAGTCCTTAGCCTTCCGTCAGCCCTATGACCCGCTTGATGAATTGCCCTGATCCTTCGCCCGCTGCGCCGGCCCGCCGAACCTTTTTTACCCAGGCGGGTGTGGGGGTGGCCCTGCTCGCGTTAGCGCCTGGCGTGCGATTGGTTGACCTGGCACGTGCACGCGCTGAGGATGAACCGGTCACCTCCGCCAACCGCTGGGGGCTTCTCATCGACACCGACAAGTGCCAAAGCGGGTGTGATGAGTGTGTCTCGGCCTGTAACGAAGAGCACGGCATTGTGGGTCACGGGCGCCCCGAGACAGATGCCCAATGGATTCGAAAAGTCGATCTCAAAGATGATCAAACCGGGCACGAACTATCCATCCCGGTGTTATGCCAGCACTGTGAAGAGCCACCCTGCGTGGACGTGTGCCCGACCGGCGCCTCATTCAGGCGTGACGACGGTATCGTGTTGGTGGATAAGCATATTTGTATTGGTTGTCGATATTGCATGATGGCGTGTCCGTTTCAGGCCCGCTCATTCATTCATGAGGAATTGACCGGGCAACGGACCCATGCGCCCCGGGGCAAGGGCACCGTTGAAAGTTGTACGCTGTGCGTGCATCGAGTAGATAAGGGAGAGCAGCCGGCATGCGTCGAAGCATGTCACCGTGAGGGTCACGATGCGCTGGTCTTTGGCGATCTGAACGATGCAGAGGATCAGTTGACTAAATTAACCCGTGCGTCGGCAACCCGGGAACTGCGACCAGAACTTAAGCTGAACACCTCTGTGCGCTACACCCGTTTCTGAGCGACACCGCCTGATCCATGAGCCAAACGATCTTCCATCCCTCCCGCTCGTCGAGGGCCTTTTGGGGGACTTGCGGCGTTCTGGTGGTACTCGTACTCACCGGGCTTTTTGCGGCTCATCACATGGAAAGCGCCGGTCACTGGGTGACGGGTATGACCAACCGGGTGGTCTGGGGAATGCCCCATGTCTTCGCTGTTTTCCTGATCGTGACGGCGTCCGGAGCACTCAACGTGGCGTCGATTGCGTCGGTGTTTGGTCGGAGTGACTACAAATCGCTTTCGCGGCTTTCAGGCTTACTTGCGGCAGCGCTATTGATTGGGGGGTTGAGCGTTCTGGTGCTGGATTTGGGGCGTCCGGATCGATTGATTGTTGCCATGACACACTATAACTTCCGGTCGATATTTGCCTGGAATATCTTTTTATACACCGGATTTCTCGGCATCGTGGTCGTTTACCTTTGGATGATGTTCGAGCCGCGAATGAATCGGTTTGTTACTCGTGTCGGCACGTTGGCGTTCGCCTGGCGAATTATTCTCACCACCGGGACGGGATCTATCTTTGGCTTTCTCGTGGCTAGGGAAACGTTCAGTAGCGCCCTTCTAGCGCCCATGTTCATTGCGATGTCGCTTTCGTTTGGAACGGCCGTCACGTTGCTGCTGGGCGCGCTGGTCTTTCGCCTGAAAGGAGAAAACCTGCCCGCCGAGTTGACCGGTAAGCTGGCTCGCTTACTGGGGTATTTTGTTTTATCGGTGAGTTTGTTTGTTGCGGTGAGTCATCTGACCCATCTTTATTCTGCCGGGCATCAGGGCATCGAACGATTTCTGCTGATAGATGGGCGACCTTATTCGTTGCTTTTTTGGATCGGACAGGTGCTGCTGGGAACCCTCGTGCCTGCGGTTTTGTTGTTGAGTGACCGGTTTAAGCACGCCGTGTCGGTACCGCTGGGCGCCTTGTTGGTTGTGATCGGTGGGCTGGCACAGCTGTATGTGCTCATTATCGGCGGGCAGGCTTATCCCATGAGTATCGTCTCGGGCTTTTCCGAATCGAGCACGTTTTTTGATGGCGTCATCGCGATGTACCGACCGAGCCTGCCCGAATGGGGTCTGGGAGTTGGCGGGATGGCGTTGGCAGCGCTAATTTTTCTGGTGGGCACGAGGGTGCTGCCCTTTCTGCCCGTTCCCACGCCTGATCAACCGCGCGCCTAATCTGCCCCAAGGCGTGGGTGTCCTCAGCCGCAACTCCTCTTCGCGTGAACCGGTTTTTCATATCAGCCGCGCATAAGTCTTCAGGTAAAACCCTGGTCAGTACCGGTTTATCACGAGTGCTCAGACGCCGGGGGAAATCGGTCGCGGCTTTCAAAAAGGGTCCGGATTATATTGACCCGATGTGGCTCGCGCTTGCGACCGACCGAGCCTGCTGGAATCTTGATTTTTTCACTATGGCGCATGACGAGATCGCGTCCTGCTTCAGAGAGCATTCGGGTGACGTCAATGTGTGCCTGGTTGAGGGCAATAAGGGTCTTTACGATGGTCTTGATGTGGAAGGCTCGGACAGCAATGCCGCAATGGCCAAGCTTCTTGGCTTGCCCGTCGTACTCGTTATCGATGTCGAGGGCATCACGCGGGGCATCGCACCGCTTCTTAGCGGATACACGGGATTTGATCCATCACTGACCATCTGCGGCGTGATCCTGAACCGCGTCGCAGGCCCCCGTCAGGAAGATAAGCTGCGGGCCGCTATTGAGCGCTATACCGATCTTGCGGTTCTTGGCGCGATCGGGCGAGAACCGGCCTTGGCGATAGAGGAGCGCCACCTCGGATTGATTCCGGGAAACGAAGCGACACGGGCATGGGACCGGGTTGAGGCCATTGGGGATGTCATTGAGCGCTCGGTTGATGTGGATGAATTGCTTTCACGTACAGAGGCTGGTGCGCGAGACTCGCGGAAGGTGAGTCCTCAACGAATGGCTTTAAGGGATGCGCCCTTAGCGGCATCGGCAGATTCTGTTTCTATCGGGATCGCGCGCGATCGTGCGTTTGGGTTTTATTATCCTGACGATCTTCAGGCTTTTGAGAAAGCAGGGGCACGGCTGATACCTTTTGATGCGCTTCAGGACAGATCCCTTCCCGCAGTAGACGGGTTGTTCATCGGCGGGGGATTTCCCGAGTGCTTTTTGGATGAGCTGTCTGAGAATGTCGCCCTTCGAAAGGCGATCCGTGATTTCATCGATGCGGGTGGTCCCGCTTATGCCGAGTGCGGTGGACTCATGTACCTCAGTCGGTCAATCACCTGGCAGGATCATAAACGCGAGATGGTTGGCGCCATTGCGGGCGAGATTGATGTTCGACCCCGGCCTGTGGGTCGAGGGTATATGCGACTGCAAGTGGAGGCCAATCACCCTTGGCCAGGTATGCAGCGTCGCGCAGGGACGGTCATCTCGGTGCATGAGTTTCACCACGCACACCTCAAGGCGGATCTTGAGAGCGCGCAGACAGTGTATTCAGTGCAGCGAGGCTTTGGGCTTGACGGCACGAGAGATGGGTTTTGGGTGAAAAACCTGCTGGCGGGCTTTGCCCATCAACGTCACGTACAATCGAATCCATGGGTGGATGCTTTTGTTGAGTTTGTCAGGAGCGTCAAGGCGCGTCGGTCGGTCGGTGGGGCCGCTGGCTGACCGGCAAGATATTGAGGACCAATGCTTCTTAGAGTGACAGAACAGGCCGCTGAGCAGATTAAAGTGTCTATCGAATCGGGCCAGATGCAGGGCAGTGCGCTTCGGGTGGCCGCCAAGCGAAGGGGTGACGGTTCGATTGAATATGCGATGGGCTTTGATGAGATTACGGAGAACGATACGTGCACGGACCAGCACGGGGTAAGGATTGCTATCGCGCCTACGAGCCTTGACTTATTGAGCGGTGCAATTCTTGACTTTGATCGGCCCGAGAATGAGGCGCATCCGCAATTCATTTTCCTGAACCCAAATGATCCACAGTTTTCTCCGCCAGACGTGACGGCGGAGGAAAAGTAAGTCTGCGCCTACCCTAGACGGTGAGAGGACAGGCCGGATGGGATCTACGTATGTGTGTTCGAGGCTTAAGCAGGCGTGCTTCGGCGAGAAGCTGATCACCGAGCGAGAAACTGACCATGTCTCAACCTGAGCCTCTTCGGGAGTCTGCAGCGCAGGCCGTGGGGCACCAAGGCAAGGGTCTCGCCCGACGCTTCTACGTGGGGCTCGCCATGGGACTGATTCCGCTCTTTATGATTGCCCTTGTGGGATTGGGCTCTGACCCCGGTCGTGCCGATCTTTTCACGCCAGCTGAGATCCTCGTGGGCGCGGTAGGGGTTGTCGTATTCTGGATGCTCGGGTTTGCCGTTTGGGCGCGAAACGCGCTGCTCAGACCGCTGACGGCTTTGGATGTTTGGGCATCAAAGATTCGCCAGGGGGATTTCTCGGCGCGACTTTCCGATTCTCCCGTTGGAGAAATTAAAGGATTAACCCAGAACATCGACCGCTTATCGGAGTGGCTTGAAGCATTGGCACAGGAGCGAGAGCAAGAGCTGCAGATTCAGCGCGAGCGGCTGGAGCAGCGCGCCCAGCTGGCAAACGAGCTGCATGATTCGCTCGCACAGACACTCGCCAGCTTGAAGTTTCAGGTTCGGGTTCTTGATGATACCTTACGACAGGACAGTGAGCAGGCGATCTGGCACGAGATGGAGCGAATAGAAGGCAGTATCGATGAGGCGAATCTTGAGCTTCGCGAGTTGATCGCTCACTTTCGTGCGCCCCAGAGCGAGTATGGTCTTGTGTCTGGAATACAACGTCTGCTCTCTCGGTTGAGGAAAGAAGCGGGAATTGAGGTGGTGCTGCAGAATCAGAGTATCGAGTCGCAGCTGGATTCGGAGACCGAAACCCAGCTGTTGCGGATTGTGCAGGAGGCCCTGGCGAATGTCCGTAAACATAGTCGGGCACACATGGTGCGGGTATTATTGACTCAAGATGCGGTTACACACCTTCGGATCGTGATCGAAGACGATGGCGAAGGCATGTCAGAGGAGAAGACCGTTGAGTCCGAAGCGCATCACTTTGGGCTTGAGATTATGCGTGAGCGGGCGGAGTCTATCCAGGCTGAATTGACGATTGAGAGCGAGCCGGGTGAAGGCACCCGTGTCGCGATTGAACTGAATCTTTAAGCAGCGCATTCCTTTTGAACTCGTTATGAAAATTGTCATCGTCGACGATCATGCGCTTTTTCGAGTGGGCTTAAAGGGCCTGCTTGAACGGCGAGGTATTGAGGTGGTCGGTGCTGCGGCTGATGGTGAAGAGGGAATGGCATTGGCTAATACCCACAAGCCGGATGTGCTGCTGCTGGATTTGCGAATGCCGGATCTGGGTGGCCTGGCGGTGCTTCGGCAAATGATTGCTCAAGGTTTTGATATCCCGGTGGTGATGCTCACTACCAGCGCGGACGAGGGCGATCTCTCTGAGTCGCTTCGAAGCGGCGCTCGTGGCTACCTGCTGAAGGACATGGAGCCCGATGAGCTGATCGTCGCTCTGCAGGATATCGTGCAGGGAAAAATAGTTGTCGCGCCGGCTTTAACCAGCGTATTGGCGGATTTGGTTCGCCATGGTGACCGCCGGGAGCGAAAAGATGAGCTGGAGCCGTTCAGCAGCCTCACGCCCCGTGAGCATGAGATCCTCTGCCATCTCTCAGAAGGCCAGAGCAACAAGGTGATTGCCCGAAATCTGAATATTTCCGACGGGACCGTTAAGCTGCATGTAAAGGCCATTCTCAGGAAGTTGGGTGTTCATTCCCGGGTGGAGGCCGCCGTGATGGCGGTAGAGAGGGGCGTCTGCACGCGCCAAGCCAGTGAGTAAGCCAGCGGTCTGTTACAGGTAGCGTTTTCGATCGCTTCGCCGTCGTCCTGATCGCTGCGTCACGACCCCTCGGATGATTGAGGCGCCTTCGATCCGGATGCGTGGAAAACCGTCCTTCAGCGCGCGCAGGGACCACTCGCGCTCTTGAATATGAAGCTGACGAAGAATGACGCCGTCGCCGTGCTCGGCCACGACAAAGGCGCCGTGGACAATCGGTGCCCCCGGGTCGACGATAACCACGCAGCCCTCGGTGAATTCGGGTGCCATGCTGTCACCGAGCACCTGAAGCGCAAAAGGCTCTGCTGACGCGCAGCCACTCATGAGACGCTCATCGCGTTCAATTGCTCGAGCTGCTGGTACAGGGTATCCGTATCCTTACAGGCGAGAATGGCATTCGCGATCGGCTCCACATCCGTGATCCGGCTGCTTAGAATCTGCTGGCGGACCTCCAGTAGTTGCGAGGGCTCCATACTGAACTCTCTCAGTCCGAGTCCCAGCAGTAAACGGGTGAAATGGGTATCGCCCGCCATCTCGCCGCACATTGCGACCGGAATGCGGGCCTCGCGGCCGGCTTTTAGCACGCTGTGGATCAGTCTCAACACGGAAGGATGGAGCGGATCGTAAAGATAGTTCACGCTATCGTCGACGCGGTCGATCGCGAGCGTGTACTGGATTAGATCGTTCGTCCCGATGGAAAGGAAGTCTAGCTTGCGGGCAAAAAGATCGGCGGCAATAGCCGCGGCTGGAACCTCGATCATTCCGCCGATAGGAACGTCCTCGTTGAAGGCGATCCCGTCGCGTTTAAGTTCCGCGCGAACTTCCCGGATGATGGCAAGACTCTGCTCAAGCTCCTGAAGGCTCGACAGCATGGGAATCATCACTCGGGCCTCACCAAAAAGCGCGGCTCGGAATATCGCTCGCAGCTGAGGCTTGAACAAAGCAGGCTCGCTTAGGCATAAACGAATCGCCCGTAAACCAAGGGCAGGGGTTACCTGAACATTGGATTCCACGCGGGCGCCGGCGATCTGTTTGTCGGCGCCGAGGTCGAGCGTGCGGATGGTGACGGGTCCACTTACTGATTTAAGCACCTGACAATAGGCGCTGTACTGTTCCTCCTCGCTCGGCGACTCGTTCCGGTTCATGAACAGGAACTCGGTTCGATACAAACCCACTCCCGCGGCGCCGCTACCCTGAAGCGCCGTTACATCGTCGGGTAACTCGATGTTGGCCAGAATGGACACCGGCTCGTTGTCCTGTGTGACCACAGCCTTGCCGAGAACCTTTGTGAGGCGACTTTCCCGATCCCGCTGCTCGGTGTGTTTGCGCTCGAAAAATTCTATCGTGCTGGTATCGGGCGCGACGATCACCGTACCGTTAGCGGCATCCACAATAAGAGGATCGCCGTCCTGAATCGTGCTGAGCACATCATGCATACCGACCACCGCCGGAATGCCCAGGCTGCGAGCGAGAATGGCCGTGTGGGAGATGGGCCCTCCCAGGCTGGTGATGAACGCGACCATATGTCGATGCCGGAGCGTAATCGCATCAGCTGGACTGACGTCGCGGGCAACAATTATTTTTCCGTCCAGCGGAGTATCCACAGTCCTGGTGCTTTCGATAGCCGTAGAGCCAGACTGCAACAACACATCCATCACCCGATCCACCACTTGAGCCACGTCCTCTTTTTTCGTTCTGAGGTAGGGGTCGGCGATACCCTCGAAGAAAGCGACGAGCGTGTCGCCATGATTCTTAAGCGCCCACTCGGCATTGAGCCTCTGTTGAGCAATTGACTCGACGGGTTGCTGGGAAATGACTGGGTCGTCAAGCATCATCAGGTGTACATCGATGAATGCGGCGGTCTCGGGTGGTGCGGATTCGGGCAGGGTATCCTGCACCCGTCTCAGCTCGGAGCGCACGAGCGAGATAGCATGGGAAAAGCGGCCAATTTCGCTATCGACCTGGGATTGATCAAGATGATGCATCGGTATGGTGCTTTGTTCCTGATCCCAGATCAGGGCATGACCCATCGCGATGCCGCGACCGATTCCGGTACCGTGCAAGGTGTACATTATTCCTCCTCTCCGAATCGGTCTTCGACCAATTGCTTTATAGCGGCCATGGCTTGCTCTGAATCGGCGCCTTCAGCGCGCAGGGTCAAGCGGGTGCCCTGAGCCGCGGCCAGCATCATCAGGTGCATGATGCTCTTCGCATCTGCGCTCGACTTCCCATCAGAAAGCGTGATGGCGCTCTCGAAATGCGCGGCGGTTTTGACAAGTTTTGCGCACGCGCGGGCATGAAGGCCAAGTCGATTGATTATTTCAATTTCCATCGTCGGCGTCATGAAGAGAATGGTAAAGATACCGATTGCAGGTCTCGATGGCGGATCTGCACCATCCGGTCGGTTTCTCGAAAGAGCCGGGCCAGTCGCTCGACCATGTACACCGAGCGATGTTGCCCTCCCGTGCAGCCAAAGGCGACGGTCAGATAAGGACGGTCGCTGACATCAAATTGACTGACCCAGAATTTCAGGAACGTCGTCAGCTGATCCACCATCTGGTCTACGGCCGGCGCGTGCTCCAGAAAATCGATGACCGCACCATCGAGGCCATTGAGATCCCGCAAGTCTTCTTGCCAGTAAGGATTCGGCAGACATCGAAGATCAACTACGGTGTCGGCCTCCCGGGGAATACCGTGCTTGTAACCGAAGGACTGCAGCATGAGGATCGGGTCTTTTTCAAGCGTGCCATCGGCAAAGCCGCGAATCGCAGCCCGAAGCCCTTGCGGGGTTGTCACACTGGTGTCAATCACCCGGTCGGCCAGCTGCGCGATCGGAGCCAGGATCCGCCGTTCGTCGGCTATGCCCTCCATCAGTGAAGTGTGCGGGTTGGTGAGCGGGTGACGACGACGGGTCTCACTATAGCGTTGCATGATCCTATCGTTGCTGGCTTCGAGAAAAAGGACCCGGGGGTGGATACCGCTCGCGCGTAGACTCGCAAGATTCTTATCAAGGGTGCGAAGGAACTCCCGATTCCGGGAATCAATACTAACCGCGATGTTATCCACACCGTAGGACGGATCCCGATGAAGCAAGTGGCTCAGCGCTCCTAGCATTTTGGCCGGCAGGTTATCGATGCAAAAGTAACCCATATCCTCAAGCGCATGCAGAGCAATACTTTTTCCCGAACCGGAGAGCCCGCTGACAATGATTAAATCCATACACTACCCCTAGAGGCGCAGGCCCTGGACGCCGTAAGAGGCTGGGACTTCGCCGGCGGGTCCAACGTGGTCGCCCGACGGCTAAGCGTAGCAGAGAAGCCTACGAGAGCAGATCAAAGAGCGTGTCGGCGTCCGTGGCGCTAAACAGCGCTTTGCGAAATTCATCCTGTGAAAACGCGTGTGCCAAGTCACCGAGAATCTTCAGATGCTGATCGGTGGCCTCTGCCGGAACGAGAAGCCCGATGGCCAGGGTGATAGGCTGGTCGTCGATGGCATCGAAATCCAGGGGTTTTCCCAATGTCATCACCGCTGCGATGGGCTCCGAGATGCCGTTCAGTCGCCCGTGTGGGATCGCAATCCCATGGCCGATACCGGTGCTGCCCAGACGCTCCCGTTCGTTGAGAACGGAGAATACGGTTTGCTGATCCATATCTGGAAGATGGCGAGAGAGACGGTCGGCCATCTCTTCGAGCATTCGTTTTTTGCTGGAGGTCTTGACGTTGATCGCGACGCGGTCACGAGCCAGAAAACGGGCGAGTGGGCCCTCGGCCTCAGCGGGTTTTACTCGGGCGGCCTCCATCATGATGTTTCCGGAAAGTGCTTGATGCCGCCGTCTTTCTGGTGATGATCCGCGCTTCGATCTTTGTGCTTACGAAGTTGCGCATCGAGTTTCTCAGCCATTGCATCAATCGCACCATACATATCCGCTCCCTGTGCCCGAGCATGTATTTGAGCGCCGGAGACACTGACGGTGATCTCGGCGTCGTGGCCGCTTTTCTGGATATGAAGCACCACATGGGCACTCACGATAGGTTCTGCATGATTGATCACGCGATCAATCCGCTGCTCGATGTAACTCCGCAGTGAGTCAGATATATCGACGTGCTGGCCGGTAATAATGAGGTCCATGAGTGTTGAGTACCTAAAGTGAGCGGATGCCGCGGCGCTGGGTCGCGGGTGGGATATTCATTTGGTCTCGGTATTTGGCGACGGTACGGCGGGCGATGGGAATGCCCTCTGCTCCAAGCAGCTTGGCCAGCGCCCCATCGCTGATTGGCTGTTCAGCGGGCTCGCATTCTATCACTTTACGGATCCTGGCCTTCGCGGCACGCGCGGAGACGCGATCCTCGGTGTCGCCCCCCAGACCGACTGAAAAGAAGTGTTTTAGAGGATAGACGCCCAACGGCGTGAGCAGATACTTCTGATTGATTGCTCGTGAGACTGTCGATTCATGAATATCCAGCGTGTCGGCAAGGTTGTGCAGGGTCAAGGGCTTGAGCCCGTGATCTCCGGAGTGCATGAAGTTCTGTTGGATAGCCAGGATCGCCTCGGCCACACGTAAGACCGTCTGTTCGCGTTGCTCCAGACTTTTGACAAACCCTTGTGCGTCCCTGAGGTGATCTTTGATGTACTTTCGGGTGTCTGCATCGGGGGTCTTGAGATAGTCCCGGTAGCTGTCGTTGACTCGGATCCGACGACTGTCGCGTCGAGTCAGCCGTACGGTCCAATGGCCTTCGACCTGCTTTGCGATGACATCCGGCACTAACGTTTCTGTCGGTTTAGGAGATATTTGCTCGCCGGGTTTGGGATCGAGTGACTGGATGAGCGCAATGGCTTTCGCCAGATCTTCTTTGCTCGTGCCGATTTTTTCCATGAGGGCGGGGTAGGCATGGGCGGCGAGCAAATCCATATGCGAATCGATGATGACGACCGCATCGGCGAGACCTGGTGTCAGCGGATCAAGCCGTTTTAATTGCAGAAGTAAACACTCCCTTAAATCCCGCGCGCCGATTCCGGGTAGGCCAACGCTTTGGATCAGTTGGAGCACGGCGTCTAATTCTTCATCTGAAGGGCAAAGGTGGTCTTTTAGGATAGCGCGCACTTCTAGATGGCTGGCGGTGACATAACCTCTTTCATCCAGGCAGCCAATCAGCGCGTTAGCCATTAGCGCCTCCGATGGGCTCAGTCGATGCAGAGCGAGTTCGGCCAGAAGCCGTTGTTGCAAGATACGCACCGGATCCGCCCACACCGACCGATCGGGCTCCTGAGAGAACTCCCCATCGGTACTCATGTAGCTCGGATAACCGCCTTCGTCCCAGCGCGTCTCGTTTGCAATCATTTCTGCTGACGGTGCGTCAAAAGACGAGTCGGCCGGTGAAGGAGACGGCGCTCCCGGGCTCGCAGTGCTATTGGCCAGGTCATCGGGATCGATGTCAACGACTGACGCGTTAGCGAAGCCCGTTTCCTCCAGGAAGGGGTTGGAATCGAGCGCCGAGCGAATCTCAAGATCCAATTCGATGCGACTGAGTTGTAGGACCCGTAAAGATTGGGTCAGCTGCGCATTCAGCTGCAATCGCTGGGTCTGGCGAAGTTGCAGAGCGTGTTTCATGGGTGGGCAATGCCCCAGTGGCTAAAGCCGAAATCCGGTTCCCAGGTAAACAGAGCGCACTTCTTCATGCGCAAGAATGTGCTCGGCTGTGCCCTCGGTCAGAACACGCCCCTGGGTCAGGATGTAGGCCCGGTCACAGATCCCGAGTGTTTCGCGAACATTGTGATCGGTGATCAGCACGCCGATGCCCATAGCCTTCAGGTCGCTGATCAATCGCTGAATGTCGATGATCGAAATCGGATCAATGCCCGCAAACGGTTCATCGAGAAGCATGAAAGAAGGTTGCAGCGATACCGCCCGGGCAATCTCGACGCGCCGACGTTCGCCACCCGACAGGCTGTATCCGTAATCCGCTGACTTATGGATGATTCCAAACTTGTCGAGCATGTCGTCTGCGCGCTGTTCACGGGCCGCGCGGTCAAGACCGGGTACCGCCTCTAGGACAGCAAGTAAATTTTCGCGAACCGTGAGGCGCCGAAAGATAGAAGCTTCCTGAGGCAAATAACCAATCCCTTTTCTCGCGCGCTCGTGCATGGGCAAGTGACTGATATCCTGCCCATCCAGAAGAATGGCCCCCCCGTCCCGCCGCACCAAGCCGCAGATCATGTAAAAACACGTCGTCTTGCCTGCACCGTTGGGCCCCAAAAGGCCCACAATCTCCCCGCCACTGACGCTAACGTCAACATCGTCAACGACGGTAGACCGACCAAATCGCTTGATCAAGCCTTGCGTGGCGAGGGTGCTCATTGCGTGTGAAAAGTGTCAGCCGAGAGTGAAGGAAGGATCTAACCGGCCGCGCCGATCTCGGACTGGGTTCGCCATGCTTGGTTCCAGCTGTCGGAATCCGTAGCGGTCTCGAGACGGCTCGCAGGAATCCACACGGGCACGGTAGAGGGCGCGGTGATTTTTTTCCAATCGCCTCTCGTTTCCAGCACCTGGACCTTATCTCCCGCATTGACTTCACCAAGAACCTTGACGTCAGACGCAGTCGAAGGGGCTGATCGAATCCGCACAGCTGAACCCGTCACCGTACCCACACCCGATTGGGTCGATACAAATTTTCCGAAGATCCAAACGTGCACGGCCCTTGAGGCGTTCACCTCTGCCCAGCTGTCTGTGATGCGTAAAACACGCACGGCTGTTCCAGCGGGTAACGTACCTAGGGAAGCCCCCGCCATGGTGCGGGCTGCGAAGACAGGCGCACCGGTAGCGTTTATAAAAGCCGATTGAATTTTGTCCGTCGCGCCGTTACTGCTGGCGGAGCGGGCGTTGTTCGATGCGGGAGACGATCCGATCGTATCCTCGGATTCTGGCTGTAGCACCATGCGCGGTCGACCGTTATCATTTTGCGTGGGAAGTGCAGTCGCTGCGTCTTCCCCGACGCGGGTAGTGCGTGTTGGGGTTGCATCGCCACCTCTCACGATCATCTTGTCGCGCCCCATGTCGTAGACAATGCGGTCGCCCTCTATGGCGTCGCGATCCTGACGCAGTTTCGCATCTGTAATGAAGGTTACGATGTTGTTGATCTCGTCGAGTTCGATCGTTTTTCCTGTACCGACCACGTCGTGATCTTTACCTTCCGGCCGCTGGCGAAAAACGGCCGGATTGCCTGTTGCAATCCCATGATCCAGCTGTTCGCCTTTGTAAAAAAGTTCGATCTGATCGGCGATGATCCGGATCGTGCCCTGCTTCACGGACACATTGCCTCTGTAGATTCGCTTGCCGCTCGCGAAATCCATTTCGACTTCGTCCGCTTCCACGAGAACGCTTTGATCCCGGTCTGATATCAGCGCCGACGCCGGGGACATGGAAACGACCAGGCTCACTAACAAGTAAGAAAAGATTCTGCTCATGGAAAAATTTTACCAAAGTCGATTTCGACTCCTTGGCCTAACCCTCTCTTTTCAGTTTGACCAGAAGGCGCTGGGTTCGTGTCACACTCCCCGGGTCGTCGGCCGATTTCAGTTGTTTCACTTCTACGTTTCCGGTGAGCAGAATTTCCGATCCGTCTCCTGACATCCAGCCGGACTCACTTGTGGTCTCTCGGGCCGGTCGCCCGGCATCGTACTGAACCAGGTGAGGCACATCCAGAAGAGACGTGTTGTCGTCAGGAAAATGGACCAGTCGTTCGGCTTTCAAGACATATATGACACCTGCTTCGTCACGCCCCGTCGCCGTGAAGTTTTGAATGTAGTAGTCAGGATCATGGCCTGGCCCCACGCTGGGCGTTGTGGCGCTTGGCTCAAGCAAGCTGACCTGCATCCAGATGCCGAGCGCCGCCATTGAGCCGAGAACCCCCAGCAGTATCCCCCGTTCCAGATATTGCCTCATGACGGGTCAAATAATCCGGGCGCGGATCAAGTCGAGGGTGTTTAGCGCGCCGATGGGCCGGCCCGTTGAGTCAACGACAAAGAGTCCATTTATGGAATGGCTTTGCATCAACTGCAGCGCCTCTGCTGCGAGAGCGGATGACGGGATGGTATGAGGTGAGGATGTCATCACCTCCTTGATCGCCATGGTGTGCACATCGACTCGTTGGCTGAGTGCTCGACGAAGATCGCCATCGGTAAAAATACCCACAAGAAGACCGCTGTCATCGGTAACGCCGATCATCCCGAGCCGTTTTGAGGACATCTCGGAGATTGCGTCGGCCATTGATGTGTTCGCCTTTACGATGGGAAGTGCGTCGCCGCTGTGCATCACGTCTTCAACGAAAACCAAAAGGCGTCTGCCCAGCACGCCACCGGGATGAGACCGAGAGAAATCTTCTTCAGTGAAGTTTCGCGCCTTGAGAACCGCGACAGCAAGCGCATCACCCAGCGCGAGTGTGGCGGTAGTGCTGGCGGTAGGTGCAAGGTTATGTGGGCATGCCTCCTGCTCTACGCTGATGTCGAGGGTAATCTGGGCGATCTGTGCCAGGGAGGACGCGCTCGCGCCCGTTATCCCGATGAGGGTCACGCCCATCCTTTTGAGCATCGGGAGAATGGTCAGCACCTCCGGGGTTTCGCCCGAGTTTGATATGGCGATGACGACATCCTGGGCGCTGATCATGCCCAGATCGCCATGGCTTGCCTCACCCGGATGAACAAAAAAAGCAGGGGTCCCGGTGCTCGCAAGGGTGGCGGCGATCTTGCCGGCGATATGACCGGACTTACCCATTCCGGTCACGATGACTTTGCCCCGACACTCGAGAAGGCTGCGGCAGGCATCTGAAAAAGCCTCCCCGAGGTTTTTCTCCACGCTCTCGAGAGCCTCGCGCTCGCACTGAATAACGGCCTTGGCGTCTTTGATAAAGGAGCTTTTGGTCATGTCAAGCGGGCTTTACGCCTGGTTTGATCGTTGAGGCAGGGCCGCATCGAGGGCCATGGATATTGAAAGGTTATTCTAAAGGAAAGCGTTAGGCGGCCAAACGGGTCATGGGCTTGAACAGCACTGAAATTAACATCGGAACCTACGGGTGGTGTCATCCCGAATGGTCAGGGACATTCTACGATCCCGATCTTCCGGCCGATTGGCGCCTTTCGTGGTACGCCAATCATTTTCGAACCGTCGTTATTCCGGCGGACTATGTCCTCAGCGCCGACAGGATTGACCGCTGGCTGGCGGACACCGACCCGGCGTTTCGATTTATTCTGGAAATCGATCAGACGTTTCTGTCGACCAATCGCGCTCAACCGGAGGAATGGTCTTTGAAGACTATCGAACGCCTCTTTTCAGGACAGCTTGATGCCGTGATTTACCGACCGAGCCGAATTGACCGATCGGGAAAGGGTGCCAAGTGGATGGGTTTGCCTGAGCTTGAAAAAGCCTCTTTTTGCATCGAACAAAACGATGCCAGCAAAAATGATCGTATGGGGTGGGACTTTCGGTACGAGCGGAGGGATGCTGGCGACCTCGGTTTGGACTCCGTGGTGTATTCTTCGAGTGATAATCTCTCGCAAATGCGAATCATCCTTGAGAATATGCGCGAAGCGAGCGATAAGAGGCAGGCGCTTATCTTTACCGATCAACAGGCAGGCGGTACCCACGCGCAGCAGGCGCGCATCTTGTCAGATCTTTTATCGGCTCAATGACTCGTTTTTCTGATCTCTATCGCCGTTGGGTGATTCGTCATCCGTGGCCCGTTCTTGTGCTGCTCATATTGAGCATCAGTTACTCGGGATCGATTCGGTTAATTCATTGCTCGACGTGCCGCTGCTGGCGCAAGGGCAGGGGTCGCTGACCGAGCTTGCCTCCGGTTACCGAACCTTGCGAGATGCGGATGTGGATCTGGAGAAGGCAAAATCAGAGTTGGTGAGCAGCCCCGTATTCTCTGAGCTGGTGATCAGTGCCGATGGGGCCACGACGGCGCTGCGACTGACGGTCCGGCCGCAGCCGGCGTTTGAAACACTTCAGAGTGAGAGGCGCCGTTTGTCGCTCGCTATTCGGGAGGGTGATCGCACGGCGTCAACCAACGCGCAGTTCGAGCAGGTTTCCATTGCATATCAGGAAATGAAAGATCAGACGGATCAGGCGAATCACCAGATGATCAAGACGATTCGGGCAACATTAAGAGCGCATGAGTCGCTCGGCCGACTGGTGCTCGGCGGCGTCTCGATGATCGCAGACGACATGATCACCTTCATTCAAAGTGATCTCGTCAAATTTGGAACCGGTGTCTTCTTGTTTCTCGTCATTATGCTGGCCGTAATCTTCCGCTCGGTGCGCTGGGTGGTCTTACCGTTGGCGAGCTGCGTCTATGCGGGTGTCACCATGATCGGGTTACTGGGCGTTGCCGGATGGCAGGTCACCGTTATTTCGTCTAATTTCATTTCGTTGATGCTGATATTGACGATGTCGATGACCGTGCATCTGATTGTGCGGTATCGCCAGTTTGCCGCTGACCATGGTGAGTGGACTCACGACGAATCGTTGTTCGCCACGATGGCGAAGATGGTGTGGCCTTGCCTTTACACGGCGTTGACGACCATTCTTGCCTTTGGCTCTTTGGTGTTGAGCAGCATCAAGCCCGTTATTGATTTTGGATGGATGATGTCGCTTGGTCTGGTGGTTACCTTCCTGACATCCTTTTTGTTTTTTCCGGCGATTGCTGCGGTTATGGGCGCGCCCAGGCGAGCCTCTCAGCAGGGTGCACCCGGGACGAGGATGACCGCCTGGCTATCGCGCCTATCCGCAGAGCGAGGCGCCTGGGTAGTGTCTATCTCGCTGATTGCCGCCGCGCTGGGGGGTGTCGGAATTTCCCGGCTGGAGGTCGAGAACAGCTTCATTAATTACTTCGGAAAGGACACCGAAATCTACCAGGGCCTTGAACTGATCGACCGTCAGCTGGGCGGCACCACACCGCTGGATGTATTGATCAAATTCGATTCGCAGACGCCTCCTTCTGATCAGGCATCAGGTGGTGGCGATAGTGAATTGGACCTGCTCTTGGGAAGTGTGTCGCAGGGCGATCCGGTCGATTACTGGTTCACGCCGCAAAAAATAAAAACAGTTTCCGATGCCCATGACTTCCTCGCGAGCCGCTATGGCGTTGGGCATGTGTTATCTCTGGCTTCTTTGATTCGGGTGGGCGAATCAGTCACCCAGGAGAGCTTTGATAGCTTCCAGCTTGCGGTCTTATATAAGCGGATGCCCGAGGATTTGAAAGAGGCACTGCTGACCCCCTACGTGTCCATTGATGCCAACGAGGTTCGACTTACTGCACGGGTGAAAGATTCCCTGCCGGATCTTAGACGGGATGATCTTCTGCGCGAGATCAGGGCAGGTCTTGAAGATGATCTGGGTTTGTCGGCAGAGCAAGTCCAGATTTCTGGCCTCGTAGTGCTATACAACAACATGCTTCAGAGCCTTTTTGAGTCTCAGATACTGAGCCTTGGTGTGGTGATGCTGGGTATCGCTGCGATGCTGCTGGTGCTGTTTCGATCGATCAAGTTAGCAATTATCGGA
>RGTL01000011.1 GCA_010025385.1 Gammaproteobacteria bacterium
TCTCGGTGGATCCACCGAGCAGTCGACTTTTGATGTCGAATGTCCACGTAAATCCGGGAAACTCCTCGCGATTCTCGTCGAGCCGTTTTTCAGTTACGAAGGCGATCCCCGGCTCGAGGAGGAAATTAAGTTTGGGAGAGGTATACCACTGTCTGCCATGGTAAACGCCAAAAACATCCCGGCGGACCAGTTCGGAGAACTTATCGGACTCAAAAAGGGCACGCGCCCCAAAATGGGTCGTGTTCGAGAGGAATCGATCACTTTTAAAAATAACGGTGTACTTGTCTTTAGTTTTTTCACTGCTCTCGGTATCAAGCTCGCCGAAGGCTTGAAACTTCCAGCGGGTAGAGAGGTTTGCCCATGATGCCTTGAGATCAACGTCAAGTTCTGAGCTTTCGGTATTGCCGGTTTCTACTGAGTACGCCAAAGCCAGTTTGCCCGTTTTGTGGATGCCTCGACCCAACAACCAATCCTCTGGGTTTATGACGTCGATTTCGGTCAGAGAGTATTGCTGAACGCCAGACTCGGTGATGACGTCAAAAGGCGTTTGTGTCAGGTCCAGTTTGTTGACACGGATAACCCGCCCGTCCATAAATTTAATAACCGTTGGGTTATCGGAACGAAGATGAGAGATATTTTCAAAAGAAGCCGTGATGAGGCCGACATTCTTTGATTGAAAAGAGAGCTTTCCGCCGCTCGCTCCTTTGATTTCACCAAAAAGGACCGATCCGCTCGCTAGCTCGATCTGATCGGGTCGAGGAGTGTCTGCAGTTTGCGCCAGGGCCGATGCGGATGCGGTTGCAAAAATCGCCACAAATAAAAGACGCTGCCAGGGAGGCACCGCCTTATTTTTAAAAAACCTCATCATGCGGGGGTGTTATTAGACTTGTGTTGCGTACATCCTCATTATATGACACCGATAGGCCAGCGCCCCTATATCCCGAGGGAAATTCAATGTCTTTCGCTAGGGATAATAACGTTCCGTGATCAGCCTAAGTGGATACCGACGCGTCATTCGGGTTCGACGCGTGGTCTGCCAAGAAGCGGATGATCTCGCGCGACTCGCCCATCCATTTGTCAGGACGCTCCGGGATGACTCGCCGCAAAACGGGCACCGTGGCCCGAGCCCGAGCCGCGAGCAGTTCTGCCTCCCACTGTGGGTTTTCCCAGATGTTGCGTTCTTCGAGATCAATGCCCAGCTCCGCGGCGGCCTGTTTGACCATCACGCAGTAGCCGCACCAGTCGCGGGTGTAGAGAATGAACTGTTCGTTAACGTGCATGGCAAATGGAGCGACCCGTCAGGCGCGCAACCCCCGGCTGTGGGACAGAAGGTAAAGGCTGATGACAAAGAAAACGGCGATAAACCCGCAAATCATTAGATATGAAAAACCGATGCTGACATCGCTGATGCCGAGAAAGCCGTAGCGAAATGTGTTGACCATATAAAGAATGGGGTTTGCTTTTGAGATGTTCTGCCAGAAATCGCTCAGTAGGTGAATCGAATAGAACACACCTCCAAGGTAGGTCAGCGGCAATAGGACAAAGGTTGGTACGATCGCGACATCGTCAAAGGTCTTGGCAAAAATAGCGTTAACAAAGCCACCGAGGGAAAAGAGCACCGCGGTGAGAATCACTACGCTCCCGAGAACCCACACGCTGAATACATTGAGATCCGTAAAGATCAGGGAGATACCCGTCACTATCAGACCCACCAGAATGCCCCGTGTTACCCCGCCAGAGATGTAGGCGAGCAAAATGATCAGATTGGGTGTAGGCGAGACAAGAAGCTCCTCAATCGATTTGCCCCATTTAGCGCCGAAGAAGGAGCTGACGACGTTCTGGTAACTTGCGTTTATGACAGACATCAGGATCAGTCCCGGGACCAGGAAATCCATGTAGTCAAAGCCGTCCATCTGGCCAATCCGATCCCCGATCAGACTGCCGAAGATAACGAAATAGAGCAGGGTGGAGATGGCTGGCGGCACCAGCGTCTGCTGCCAGATACGGGTAAACCGGGTGACCTCCTTGATCAGTATCGTCGTGAAGGCAATCAGCATTGCAAATGGGTTCATGGTTTGTCACCGGGCGTTTTGCCCACCATGCCGACAAAAAGTTGTTCAAGACGGTTGGCCTTGTTGCGCATGCTGCGCACCCGAATCGATGCCTTGGACAGGGCGTCGTAAATGTCGTTCAGATGCTGCCCGCTTCGGACATCCACTTCAAGTGTCGAGGTATCCACAAGCCGGGCAAAGTCGGCCCACTCGGTGGGGAGGGTATCGAGGGTGTTTTCGATGTCCAGGACGTAGGTTTCGAGATTGAGTTGCCGTAGCAGCGCGCGCATCGACGTGTTTTCGACCAATTCGCCGTGGTTAATGATGCCGATGTGGCGACAGAGATTCTCGGCTTCTTCCAGGTAATGGGTGGTCAGAATAATGGTGGTGCCCGCGCTATTAATGTTACGCAGAAACTCCCACATGGACCGCCGGATTTCGATATCCACGCCGGCGGTGGGTTCGTCCAGGATGAGAAGGCGCGGCTCATGAACGAGCGCCCGAGCGATCATCAATCGTCGTTTCATTCCGCCCGAGAGGTGGCCCGCGCGATCATTGCGTTTATCCCATATCCTGAGTAGTCGAAGATACTTCTCCGTTCGCTCCGACGCGGTTCGTCGATCAATGCCGTAGTAGCCAGCTTGATTCCGGATAATCTGAAGCGGAGTCTCAAAAATATTGAAATTGAATTCCTGTGGCACGACGCCAAGAAACGATTTGGCTTTGGGGAAATCGCTGTCGATATCCACCCCAAACACCTCGACCCGCCCCGAGGACTTCAACACCAGTGAACTCAGAATGCCAATCACGGTCGACTTGCCCGCTCCGTTCGGTCCTAGCAACGCGTAAAAATCGCCTTCTTGAACGGAGAGGTCGAGTCCTTTGAGTGCGTTGACGCCGTTGTGATACGTCTTGGCGAGACCGGTTGTTTTTAGGGCGTACGACACAGAAGAGGCGAGGTCTTATAAAGAACGAGGAGTGAATATGGGAGCACGATTACGGTTTTTCAAGGCGACGCGATGCTCACTGGCGCAGCAAATTCGTCACGCTCGTAAAAACTCTCGGAGTAAAGTGACTTGATACCGCCTAGCCGGGCCACTTCCTTTTCAATGAGGCGGTTAAAGTGTCCTTTGGGGTGCTCCTGGCGGGTTTTGACGCCATCCCAGAAACCAAAATTGACGTATAGCGTATCGGCCCGCATGGGAAACAGCGGGTAGTCACCGCCGTCGCGCGCATGGCGCGCAGGACAGATCCAAACCGGACGAATCCCAATCGTTCGCTCGAAAAAAGCCAGAAATGCCGGAGCGTTCTCGATCGGAATATCGACATCCTGAATGACCGACTCCCGGTGGATCCCGGTCAGTCGATTGATCGTGCGAGTCAGTCCGACTCGGGTATTCCATCGCATGACCTTCTGGTACGAAATGGAGTTCAGCCGACGGGGTCCCAGCAGGCGGCGCATGAAGCCATTTTGGACATGAAGATTCTTGGAGCACCAGAACCAATCGGTATCCCAGCGCCAGAGGTAGTCACGCACCGTCAGATAGTCTTCGCTGCGGTTGCGGATGGATTGGTAGAAGATATCAAGATAGGTGTAATCGCTGGTGTAGGGTGCTTCATCGCAGAATTCGCCTAGAACGAGAACATGTTCAGAGGGCGAAAACACCACGCCGTCGACGAAGTCCGATGATCCTTCACAGGCATTCGCCAGTCGAGTGAAGAAGTCCCGTGCGCCATGACACTTGATGTGCGTCAAGCGCACAAAAGGCTTTACGGGAATGCCTTTAATTTTTAGCCTCAGGATATAGCCAAGCGTTCCATACGAGTTGGCGAGCCCGTAAAAAAGGTCGCGATGCTCGTTATTGGGCGTGCACAGAATCACGTCACCCGAGCCGAGCAGTACCTCCATCTCAAGAACGGTTTCATGCGGCAGGCCGTATCGAAAGGAGCTTGATTCAATGCCGATACCGCCTACCGCACCACCAATGGTGATGGATTTCAGCTGCGGCACGACGGCAGGCATTAGCCCATGAAGGAGAGCCGCGTCGGCCAGTTTTTCGTAGGTGACCATTCCCTCGGTATCGATCACCCGGCTTTGGGGATCAACGCTAAGAACGTGTTGAAAAGCGGTTACGTCGATGCCGGAGTGCTGACGCGTGCGCTCGCGAAACAGATTGGAGGTTTCCTTTTCAAGCCGGATGTCCCGACCTGCCCGATCCTGGACCATCCTGACGAGGCGCGCCCGGCGCTCCTCATAGGTTCTCGAGTCCAAGCGCCTAAAACCCTACGGTTTGACCATCTTTTCTTGGGTCGGAGCCGCCGGCATAGCCGTCGCCGCTCCTTATGATCACTTGTCCGCCGCCAAAAAGACCGGCTTTTTCATGAGGCAGCATTCGGTGACCGCGTTTGGCCAGATCGTCCTGTAGGTGAGAAAGGCCGCTCTCGACGGTCAGTGAGAAGTCCTCATGAACATGCCAGCGCGGAGCATCAAGAGCCTGTTGCGCAGAGCAACCGTGATGGACGATCGCATTTAACACCTGAATCTGTCCTTGGGGTTGGTGATGGGCACCCATCACGCCAAAGGCCATTAAGGGAGCCCCCTGGCGGGTCGCAAATGCCGGGATAATGGTATGAAAGGGCTGCTTATTCGGCCCCACTTGATTGGGATGGCCGGGTTCGAGCACAAATCCCGCCCCACGGTTCTGCATCGATATGCCGGTCCCCGGGACGACCATGCCTGAGCCAAAGTTCTCGTAGTGGGATTGAATCATCGATACCATCATGCCGTTGGCATCGGCAGTCGCCAGATAAACGGTACCGCGATCGCGTGGGAGTGTGATGTCCGGCGTTCGAGCAGTGTCCAAGCGGATCTCGCTAGCGCAGGCCTCCAAAAAGGCAGCGTCGAGCAGTTCATCGACCGTCACCCGCATCGTATGGGGGTCAGATACATGCCGATGCGCAAGGAAGAAGCCAGCTTTGATCGCCTCGATCTGCAAATGAATGCTGTCGCCCGAGAGCATCGGGTATCGATCAATGTCCAGATGCTGAAGAATGCCGGCAGCGATCAGCGTAACAATACCCTGCCCGCTTGGCGGAATCTGATGAACGGTGAGGCCGGCGTAATCCTGATGGATGCATTCTGTCCAGAATCCTTTATGGGCGCTTAGATCGTCGACGGTCATGGCGCCACCATGGCGAGCGCTGTCGGCGGCGATTTTTTTCGCGAGGGCGCCTCGATAAAAACTCTCTCCTTTGCTCCGAGCGATCTCGGACAGGGTATCGGCCATTCCCGTGCAGGAGAATCGCTCACCCAATTTCGGCGCCCGGCCGTTGATGGTGAAGGTTTCAGCAAAGCCGTCTCGATCAGCAAATGGCGCAAACGAGCGATCCCAGTCCTGAGCAAGTACAGGCGATACGAGATAGCCCTCACGAGCATAAGCGATGGCTTGCTCAAAGAGTTGCTCAAACGGCAGCACGCCAAACCGCTCGGACAGTTGCACCCAGGTATCGACCGCCCCCGGCACGGTTACGGTATCCCAACCGTTCTCAGGCATGGCCTCACGGCCGGCGAAGTACTCCGGCGACCATCCGGCAGGAGAGCGCCCGCAACCATTGAAGCCGTGCAGGCCAGAGTCATCAGCCACGATGGCAAAGGCATCGCCACCGATGGCGTTCATCGTGGGTTCAACAACCGTGAGACAAACGGCGGTGGCAATCGCGGCATCCACAGCATTGCCCCCGGCGCGCAGCATCTCCAGTCCGGCCTGAGCGGCGAGCGGTTGTGACGTGCTGACCATTTGCCTCGCGTAAACCGTCGACCGTCGAGAGGCGTGGACGTGATCGGCGTCTATTTTTTCAAACATGAGCTTCGAACCGGTGAGATAAACAGGCGCCGTCGAGGGCGTTATGCCACCGCCCCGCGCCTATGGAACGGGCCGAGAGTCTAGCACTCGCTTTTTGATCTCGGTAGCCGAAGCGCCGCTAACGCGTCGCTAAGCCGTTGGGCCGCAAAGACTCTCGAGGTGGTTTAGTAAGGCGTCGAAGTGGCCCTGTTCACGCGCCATGTCGTCGCGCAGCCGCGTGTTGCAGTGCGCCGCTAGTGGCATCAGAAGGTTCTCCCAGCGATAACGAACGGGTTCCTGCGGCCGGACGTCGGCCATAAGTATCCTGGCCTGCCGTTGCTCAGGACCATCAAACCAGGCGGCCTCTCCTCGGCTTCTGACGATGTCCAGATGAGCCATCCCTTCGCCCGCAATAAAGGTATGCAGGCCTTGATCATCTCGCTCAATGGAGGCATGGATATGTCCATTCAGGATATTTCGCACGCCGCGATTAAGCAGTTCCGATCGCAACCATTCTCCTTCACCAAAATTTTCAATGCTGTGATCGGTCGGCTGTTGCTCGGGTGGACGCAAATCGGTGATCGGCCGATGAGAGAAAACGACGTAGTCACGAATGCCCGGATTTTCGGAGAGGTGAGGCATTTGGCTTAGCAGCACGCCCCGTTGGCCGGCTGACCAGGGAATCGTGTCGGTGGCCGTGTCGAGGTTAACGAACTGTATACCGCCCAGGCGGAAGATCGAGTTGCGTGGGCCGACGCTTTCCTCAAACCAGTGCAGCAATTGCCGGTCCCAGGTTCGCACGACATCATGATTACCGATCGCGGCGTAGACAGGTAGAGGGCTCGACGAAAGATGCTTGAGCGCATTTTGATCGTCACCCGGCTGGTAGTAAATATCGCCAATCAGAAGAAGAAATTTTGCACCCAGTGCCTGAGCACGCTCCAGGGTCCAGGCAAGTTCGCGGTCGCCCCCCGTGTCGCCAATCGCGGCAAAGGTAAATTCGTCCGCAAAAGGCACGTGCCAATGCAGGACCCCTTGCGGGATATCTTTAATCTCGCCGGTCACCCGTCGATTGAGGCCGTCAATGCGTTCTTCAAGATTTACCACTCCCGGAGACGGCGTCAGAACAGCGTCGGGATGAATGTTATCGAGGTGAAGGTCAAAACGCCCCGTAACCTGCAGGCGAGGCTCAGGCTCGAACGCTCGCCAAAGAAGCGAGGCCTCATCGTCTCTCACAAAAAAAGCACCATCAGCGGCCACAGCGAATGTTCCGGAGCGATGCGTTGCCTGGTGCGACACGTGGCGGGGTTCGGGCATGAACGGCAGCCGCACGCCGCGCATGGCAAGCGCGCTGAGCCCGGTGCCGGCCGCCACCAGTGCAAGCGACGTTAAAAACTGACGACGGGGGGAGGACGCTGCCATTTGATTCAACTGCTAAAGGTTCAGACCGTCGATGTCACATCACCTACCGGTCGCGAAGCGCGATACGTCGGAAACGGTGTTTTCAGGAGTGCCTGCGGCGCATAGCCAGCCGCGAAATTAACGAAGCCAGTCTACCACTGACCCTACTGCCTCTCGTGAAAGGCGGGTCGTTCTCGGAAGGGATCACTCGTCGCTGTCGCGAATGATGGTTGCGAGCGCTTCCAGATCTAGAATGGTAATGGCCTGCCGCGAGGCATCAATGATGCCTTTTCTTTTGAGACTGTTGAGAGCGCGGGTAACGCTTTCGCGCGTCGAGTTGGTCCGGCTGGCAAGATCAGCATGAGTCGGGGCAGGGGCAATGTTGGCTTGATTGGGGCCAGCGGGAAAGGTTCGGGCTAGCCGGAGGAGTTCTGCGTGAATCCGGTTTCCGGTGTTGAGTGCGCTGAACTCGAAGAGCTTCTCGTCGGCGACCCGCAGGCGCTTGGCGAGTTCCATCATCAACGCGCGCATCACGGAAGGGCTGTCGTTTAACAATTGGTTAAATAGCGGTGCACTCAGGCTGGCCAGCAGCGTTTCGTCAAGGGCCACGACGGAGCTGGAGCGCGGTCGCCCATCGAGTGCGGCGAGCTCGCCAAACGTGTCGCCTCGATTCAGCTCGGCAAACGTAATCTCTTTGCCTTTTTCGGAGTAGATTTTTGCGCTGACTCGACCGCTACAAACAAAGTAGACCTCGTTTGATGCAGTCTCCTGAGTGACGACCTCTCGAGACGCTTCGCAGCGCGACCACTGACATTGCTCGGCGATCGCGGTTAATGTCTCGTCATCCAGGTTGTTCAGGATGCGAATATGCCGCAAGGCGCTCGAACTGACGGCACCGCCTAATTTTTCGCTCACAAGCTGACCTCTCCGTAGCTGATGCGAAGTATTTTCGTATGGAATAGCTGTATTCGCAAATCAGAAATCCTTAAAAACGCCGGTTTTGATCCGGCGTTGAACTTTATGCTTAAGATCAGCCCATGAGAGGGGATTACCCGTCAAGAATTGTCTGCCTAACTGAGGAAACCACCGAGACGCTTTATCGCATCGGTGAATCCGATCGCATTGTCGGCATCTCCGGATTCACGGTACGCCCTCCTCAGGCGCGCAAGGAAAAGCCGCGAGTCAGTGCGTTTACCAGCGCCAAAATCGATCGTATTCTCGCGCTTTCGCCCGACCTCGTTCTTGGTTTTTCAGATCTTCAGGCCGACATCGCGCGCGAACTGATTGGCGCCGGGATAACGGTCATGGTGTTTAACCATCGGTCCGTAGATGGAATTTTGAGCATGATGCGAACCCTGGGCGCGATGGTTGGCGCGAGTGATCGGGCCGAGCGCCTGATTGATGAATGCGTTGACTTGCTCGCCGCGGCAAAAGCCGCGGCACCCTCACGCCGACCCAAGGTGTATTTTGAGGAGTGGGACGTTCCGCAGATCTCGGCCATTCGCTGGGTTTCGGAACTCGTAGGGATTGCAGGTGGAGATGATGTTTTCCCGGAACTTGCACAGAAGCCCGATGGAAAAAGTCGAATCATCTCGGATCCTGAGGAAGTGGTCAGGCGACAACCGGACATCATTATCGGTTCGTGGTGCGGCAAGAAATTCCGCCCGGAAAAAGTGATGGCCCGGCCCGGGTGGGCGGCGATCCCGGCGGTTCAGCAGCGAACGCTTTATGAAATCAAATCCGCAGACATCCTGCAGCCTGGCCCCGCGGCCTTGACCGATGGGCTGAAGCAACTGCGCGAGATCATAGCGGACTGGCAGGCCCAATCAGGGATGTCTTGATTCTCCTGCGGGACGTTACTGCGACACCACCGCTTCGTCGGTCACAGCAAGATCCAATGCAGCGCTGATCAGCGCGCGGGTGTAGGGGTGCTCGGGATGGGTGAACAATGGCTCCGCCTGCCGATGCTCGACGACTTTGCCCGCCTGCATGACCATAATCTCATCGGCTAGGGCTCGCACGACCCGAAGGTCATGACTGATGAAGAGGTACGTCAACTGATGATCTGATTGCAGCTGCAACAAAAGATCGATCATCTGGCTCTGAACCGATCGATCTAAAGCAGAGGTGGGCTCATCCAGCACGATGAGTTTTGGCTTCAGGATCAGCGCTCTGGCAAGCGCGATCCGTTGCCGCTGGCCGCCGGAAAATTCATGTGGGTAACGCCCTCGCGCGTTGGGATCGAGACCCACCTGTTCAAGGACATCAATCAATCGATCGTCCGTCTCCTTCTCAGTGGCTAGTCGATGAGCAATCAACCCCTCCGCAATGATCTCGCCGACGCTCATTCGGGGACTGAGTGAGCCGAAGGGATCCTGAAAGACGATCTGCATCTCCCGTCTAAGGGGCTTAAGGGCCTTTCCAGATAATCCGTTTATGGATTGCCCATCAAAACGTATATGTCCGCGACTGAAGATCAGCCTTATGAGAGCAAGCGCAAGCGTGGTCTTGCCGGATCCGCTTTCCCCCACGATTCCCAGGGTTCGGCCTCGGCGCAGCTCAAAATCCACCCCGTCGACGGCTTTGATGTGGTCTACGGTGCGGCGAAGCACCCCCCGGCGAACGGGAAACCACACGCCAAGCTGTTCAGCCGAGAGAAGCACCGGACTCTGTCGATCCATCCGGTGTTTTCTGCCTTTTGGCTCGGCTTGGATAAGCGCACGTGTGTAGGGTTCTTTTGCTTCCTTAAAAATGGCGGCCGTGGCGCCTTCTTCGACAATTCGACCACGCTGCATCACATAGACACGGTCGGCGGTTTTTTCGACCAGGCTGAGATCGTGCGTAATCAGAAGCAAAGCCATTCCGCGCTCGCGACAAAGCTGATTCAGCAGGGCAAGAATCTGGGCTTGGGTCGTCACGTCGACGGCTGTGGTGGGCTCATCAGCAATCAGCAGCGCGGGATCGTTGGCGAGAGCCATGGCGATCATGGCGCGCTGGCGCTGCCCACCGGAGAGTTGATGAGGCCATGCATCGAATTGCCGCTTTGGGTCGCGGATGCGCACCTGATCCAGAAGCGATAAGGCCTGCTCTTTTGCTGCCCGCTCCCGAAGGCCTTTGTGCAGCATCAGCGTTTCGCATATTTGTTTGCCGATCGTGTGCAGGGGATTCAGCGAGACCATCGGCTCCTGGAAAATCATGGCGATCTTGCCACCGCGTACACCGCGCAGGACGTTTTCAGATGCGCCGAGTAATTGGCTATCCCCGAAATGAATAGCGCCTGAGGGATGGGAAGCCCGCGGATAGGGGAGCAGGCCGAGAACGGAGGCAGCGGTAACGGATTTGCCCGACCCGGATTCTCCAACAATAGCGACACGCTCGCCGCGATCAATGCGGATCGACACGTTGCGCACGGCATCAACCGGACCCTCCGGCATGCTGAATCGCACCGAGAGATTTTCAATCCGAAGAATAGTGTCAGCAGACGACGGCATTAGGTCTGATCGATGGTTTTTCTCGGGTCGAACGCGTCTCGCACGGCCTCGCCCACAAAGATCAACAGGCTCAGCATCAGGCCAATGACGACAAACCCGGTCAGACCCAGCCAGGGCGCCTGCAGATTGGATTTACCCTGCGCGAGCAGTTCACCCAGTGACGCGGAGCCCGGCGGCAGGCCGATCCCGAGAAAATCGAGCGAGGTCAGCACCGTGACGGAGCCGGCGAGCGTAAATGGCAAGAACGTGATCGTTGCCACCATGGCATTGGGCAGCAGGTGGCGAAACATAATGACGACATTGCTTACGCCAAGCGCTTGCGCTGCCCGGACATATTCAAAATTTCGAGCACGGAGAAACTCAGCCCGCACGACGCCGACAAATCCCATCCATGAGAACAGCAATAAGAGCCCTAACAGCCACCAAAAGTTGGGCTCGACGACGCTCGCGAGGATGATCAACAGATACAACGTGGGCAGACCCGACCAGACTTCGATAAAACGCTGCGCCAGCAGATCTGTCCACCCGCCAAAATAGCCCTGAAGGGCTCCTGCGCTGACACCGATGACCGCGCTGACGAGAGTCAGCGTGAACCCAAAAAGAACGGAAATTCGAAAACCGTAAATCGCCCTTGCCAGCACGTCGCGCGCCTGGTCATCGGTGCCCAGCCAGTGATCGTGATCCGGCGCCGAGGGCGCCGGCGTGGGCAAATCCCAGGCGACGGTTTGGTGGTGATAGCGAATGGGCGGCCACAGCATCCAGCCGTGCGTATTGATAAGCTCTGCCACGTAAGGATTGCGATAGTCAGCCTCGGTCAAAAAGTCCCCACCGAAAGCGGTCTCCGGGTAGGCCTTGAAGATGGGCAGAAACACCTCACCCTTGTGTACCACCACGAACGGTTTATCGTTGGCAACGAACTCTGCGAAAAGAGACAGCGTGAAAAGGGTCAGGAAGATCCAAAGCGACCACCAACCGCGGCGATTGGCTCGAAACTTCTGAAGTCGGCGACGGGTCAGCGGACTTAAGCGGGTTTTACTCACTCAGCGCTCCCGGCTCTCGAAATCAATACGCGGATCAACCAGCGTGTAGGTCAGATCACCGACCAGACTCATTACGAGCCCCAACAGCGAAAAGAAGAAGAGCGTCCCGAACATCACCGGATAGTCTCGAGCGAAGGCGGCCTCGAATCCCAGAAGGCCTAGCCCGTCTAAGGAGAAGATAATCTCGATGAGCAGTGATCCGGTGAACAGAATGCCGATGAACGCCGAGGGGAATCCGGCGATCACAATCAGCATGGCATTTCTGAAGACATGCCCGTAGAGCACGCGTTTTTCGCTCAGACCCTTCGCCCGGGCAGTCATGACGTATTGCTGGTTGATCTGATCGAGAAAGGAATTTTTAGTCAGCATGGTCAGCGTCGCAAATCCGCCAATCGTCATCGCCATCACCGGCAGAGCCAGATGCCAGAAGTAATCAAGAATGCGTGCGGGCCATGACAGGGATGCCCAGTTTTCCGAGGTGAGCCCGGCCAGGGGAAACCAATCGAAGTAACTGCCGCCTGCGAACAGAACCAGCAAAAAGACAGCAAACAAAAAACTCGGGATAGCGGTTCCGATCACTACGACCAGACTGGTCCACACATCGAATCGACTGCCGTCGCGCACCGCTTTTGTGATTCCAAGCGGTATGGAAATCAGGTAGACCAGCAGCGTCGTCCAAACCCCCAAGGAGATGGATACCGGCATTTTGTCGAGCACCAGATCCACCACAGAGCGATCTCTGAAAAAGCTCTCTCCAAAATCGAAGAGCAGGTACTTTTTCATCATGTCGACGAAGCGCTCATACAGCGGCTTATCAAAGCCAAATCGCTTTTCGAGCTCGCGTATGAAGTCGGGATCAAGACCCTGAGCGCCTCGGTACTTGTCGCCAAAGCTATCGCTTGCCGCGCCCGTTGACAGCATCTCGGTGGAGCCGCTGCGACTGGCGCGTTCCGTGATATCGGCACCGACGCCGGTCAACTGGGAGATCATCTGCTCCACGGGGCCACCGGGCGCAATCTGGATGACTAGAAAATTGATCAGCATGATCGCGAACAACGTCGGGACCATCAGAAGTAGTCTTCGGATGATGTACGCGCTCATGAGTGAAAGCAGGAGAAAGCTCGCGAGGGGGCGGCGCTTATCTCATCGGAAATCAGGACCGGGCCTTTTCCAGGGCGCTTGCCTTGGCGGGGTCAAACCACCAGCGGTCGGTCATCACGCCCGAGCGGACCGGGATGTCGGGGATTCCAAACTTATCCCAGTACAGTACCCGATCCGCGCGAATGTGCCAGTGCGGCACGACGTAATGACCGGATCGCAAGACTCGATCGAGCGCGCGGGTTCGGGCATTTAATTGTTCGCGTGTTTCTGATCGCAGCATCAAGTCGATGAGCTCATCGACGACCGGATCCTTGATGCCGGCAAGGTTTCGGCTGCCGGGCGAGTCGGCTGCCGCCTGACTCCAGTACTCCATCTGTTCGTTGCCCGGTGTCTCGCTTTGACCCCAAACCCAAACCAACATGTCGAAGTCGAATTGGCGGAAGCGGTTAATGTATTGGCTTTCGTCGACCAGTCGGACTTTAGCCTCGATGCCCAGACGCTGCAGGTTGCGAATATAAGGAAGCGCGATGCGTTCAAATGCGGGCGTGACCAGGAGGATTTCAAACCGAAAGGGTTCGCCGGTTTTGGTATTGACCCGCTTTAGATCCTTGACGATCCAGCCGGCGTCGCTGAGTAGCGCACTGGCGCGTTTGAGGTTTTCCCGAAGGTATCCGCTACCGTCGGTTTCAGGCGGCAGGTACGCCTGCCCCAACACCGACGGTGAAATTTTCCCTATTAATGATTCAAGAATCGTTTTCTCCTCTCCCTCGGGAAGTCCCGTGGCGGCGAGATCGGAATTGGAGAAAAAGCTAGTGGTCCGGGTGTACTGACCATTGAAGAGGTTACGGTTGGTCCATTCGAAGTCAAAGGCCAGGCCCAATGCTTCTCGGACGCGACGGTCCGAAAAGAGGTTCCGTCGGGTGTTCATCACGAACGCCTGCATCCCTGTGGGCATCTGGTGTGGAACCAGCTCTTTTTTCAACAATCCTTTTTTGACCACGGTGACGTCGTACTCCTCGGCCCAGGCTTTCGCCTGATTTTCGGATCGGAAATCAATGTCGCCAGCCTTGAGCGCCAGGCGGATCGGTGTGGCATCCCGAAAGAAATCAGTGCGGATCGTATCGAAATTGCCTAGACCGCGACGCACCGCAAGATCCACGCCCCAGTAATCGGCCACCCGGCTTTGTACGGTGAAACGTCCCGCCTCGTAGCCGGTGATCTGATAGGGGCCGCTGCCCAGCGGAGGATCAAGCGTGGTAGCCGAGAAATCACGCGTTGCCCAGTAATGTTTGGGCAAGACAGGCAATTGACCCACAATCAGTGGAAGCTCTCGGTTGTTGGTCTCGTTGAAATCGAAACGAATCCGAAGCGGGTCCAGTACCGTAGCCTTATCTACAGACCCGTAGTAAAAGCGATATTGTGGGCTTCCTTTCGACACCAGGATCTCGAACGACCAGGCCACGTCTTCTGCCGTGACCGGCGTGCCATCATGCCAGCGGGCCTCGGGCCGTAGTTCAAATATCACCCACGACCGATCTTTCGGCCACTCCATGCTTTTCGCGAGCAGCCCGTAACCGGTAAAGGGCTCATCTGCGCTGGTGACCAGAAGGGTTTCCACAGCTCCGGTGCTAACCGCGTTGCCCTTCGGAATAAAGGGGTGGAAACTGTCAAAACTACCCTGCGCGCCGAGTCTGAGTGTGCCGCCCTTGGGCGCGTCTGGATTGGCATAGTCGAAGTGATTGAAATCCGGTCCGTAGCGGGGAATTTCGGAGTCAAACATAGAGATGGCGTGACTACGAGTCACCTCCTCGCCATGGGCAAGCGCGGTGCTGAGAAGGACACACAACGAGATTATCCATCGCATCGTGTCATTATATCTGGGACATCTTTAATCCTTTCATCAGTCGCGCCGCCTGAAAACCCAATCTATGGCAAAAATCGCTCGAGTCTCCCGAAAGCCTCTGCTGGGCAAAGGTCCGGCGCCACGTATCGATTCGGCTTTTTCGCGAGCCGTGCTGCGCTGGTTCGACGTTTATGGCCGACATGACCTGCCTTGGCAGCGCAATCGCGATCCGTATCGGATATGGGTCTCGGAAATCATGTTGCAGCAGACGCAAGTGACAACGGTGATCCCCTACTACGAGCGATTTCTTTCTCGATTTCCCGACCTTAAAACCCTGGCACGGGCCCGAATCGATTCCGTACTGGCGATATGGACGGGTCTTGGCTATTACGCTCGCGCCAGAAACCTGCATCAGGCAGCCCGGGTTATTGAGAAACGCTTTCACGGGGTATTCCCCGATCGATTAGAGGATGTCATGGACCTGCCCGGCGTGGGGCGGTCAACTGCCGGAGCGGTGTTGAGTTTTTCGAAGCACCAGCGCCATCCTATCCTCGACGGTAACGTGCGTCGGGTGTTGGCGCGCTGCTTTGCGATCCCCGATGATGTAACCACACAGCGGGGCCAGCAACCGCTCTGGGACATCGCCGAGGGCTTGTTACCGGTCAAAGGATCGCGCGTCGCCGCATTTAATCAGGCGATGATGGATCTCGGCGCAACGCTTTGCACCCGTCGGAACCCGGCGTGTACCCGTTGCCCGCTGAGAACCCGGTGTCAGGCGCAGGCGCTCGGAGAGCCGGAGCGGTATCCGGTCAAAAAACGACGTCGCGAACGGCCGACGAAAGAGACGCGCCTTCTGATTTTGAGGACACCCGATGGCCATGTGCTGCTTTGCCGCCGGCCCGCCCGCGGGGTTTGGGGGGGTCTCTGGGGTTTTCCGGAGTGCGAATCCAATCGTGACCCGGAGCAGGCAATTCGAGAGATTTTTGGGGTAAACGCAAGGTGGAGGAGGGGCTTACCGTCGGTCGAGCATGGGTTTTCGCATTTCACCCTCAGGATGAAACCCGAAGTCCTCACCGTTAGCGGCCCTGCAGCAGATAAAATGCAAGAGCGGGACAGGCGCTGGGTTGATCCAGGGTCCATCGGGCGCTTAGGGATGGCGGCGCCCACGAAAGTACTGTTAGATCAGCTAGATAAGGAATCAAATGGCCAGTAAGGTGCACTGCGTGGTTTTGAACCGGGAAGGAGACGCTTTAGATCGCGCGCCCTGGCCGGGGGAGCTGGGCAAGCGGATTCTTCAGGAAGTATCCCGTGAGGGCTGGCAGCAGTGGCTGGCGAAACAGACCATCCTGATGAACGAGCGGCGGCTCAGCCCGATGAACCCCGAGCACCGGGTCTACCTTGAGTCTCAGATGGAAGCTTTCTTTTTTGGCGATGGGGGCGAAGACCCGCCGGGTTGGATCCCGCCGAAAAACGATAAAAATTGATATAATTCACAGCCTTACCGCGCAGTTTCCGGACCCACCGCGAGTTCATTTCAAGATGAGTGACATGAGTATCCAGGCGCGTGAAAGCGGGGCGGGAGGCGATGGTGTAGCGCTTCGGCGCCGGACAATCCGCGTGCGGGTGTGATCCGCACCCATTTTGAATTCATTAATGCCTTGCTTCATCGGATGCGCCGAAGGCAAGGCGTTTGTTAGGCGTTTGTAAAGGAGCAGACATGACCGACTCAAAACCACATAGCCCCTTTGGGCTTGAGCACCACGGGCTTCGCAATCTGGGTTCGGTGCATTGGAACCTCAACCAGGCGGCGCTTACCGAGCATGCGATTCGCAAGGGTGAGGGATGCTTGAGTGCTGAGGGGCCGTTGGTGGTCAAGACCGGTCAGCATACCGGCCGATCCGCAAACGACAAGTTCGTCGTGCGTGATGAACATACCGAGAACGAGATCTGGTGGGGCAAGGTGAATGTCCCCTACGAGCCGGCCCGTTTCGAGGCCTTGTTCGCTCGCATGGTCGAGTATCTTGAGGGCAAGGAGTTGTTTATTCAGGATTGTTTCGCCGGGGCTGATCCCGATCGACGTTTGCCGGTGCGTATCATCAACGAACTGGCCTGGCATAGTGCGTTTGCCCGAAACATGTTTATCGCCGGGAGCGATGAAGAGCAGGCCACGCACGAGCCGCGCTTCACCGTTATCAATGCGCCCGGTTTCACCGCAGACCCGGCCGTCGACGGCACCAATTCGCCCACGTTTATCGTGGTCAATTTCAGCCGCAAGCTGGTGATCATCGGTGGGACCAGTTACGCCGGCGAGACCAAGAAGTCCATCTTCAGCATCATGAACTATCTTCTGCCGCGCCAGGGGGTGTTATCCATGCATGCCTCTGCCAACATTGGTCATGATGGCAGTACGGCGGTTTTCTTCGGTCTTTCCGGCACGGGAAAAACGACGCTGTCCGCAGACGCGTCCCGTACGCTTATCGGTGATGACGAGCACGGCTGGAGCGAGAACGGTATCTTTAATTTCGAAGGGGGATGCTACGCAAAAGTGATCAATCTCTCGGAGGAGCAGGAACCCGAGATCTACAAAACCACCCGCACGTTCGGCACGATCCTGGAAAACGTGGTGCTGAATGAGTCCACACGCTCCATCGATCTTAATGATGGCTCGCTGACGGAAAACACGCGGGCGTCGTATCCGATCACGCAGGTCCCAAATGCCACGCTGGCCGGTCGTGGTGGCCAACCCAAGAACATTGTCTTTCTGACCTGTGATGCGTTTGGTGTGTTACCGCCTGTGGCGAGGCTATCGCCGGCACAGGCCATGTATCACTTCATTAATGGGTACACGGCAAAAGTGGCGGGCACTGAAAAGGGTGTGACCGAACCGGTGCCGACTTTCAGCCCCTGTTTTGGTGGTCCTTTCCTGCCCCTGCATCCGCGTCAATATGCAGAGCTCCTAGGTGACAAGATTGAAAAGCACGACGTCAAGGTCTGGTTTATTAACACCGGCTGGACGGGGGGTGCCTATGGCGTGGGCAAGCGCATGGCCATCAACCACACGCGAACGATCGTCAACGCGGCGCTCGACGGTAAGCTCGACAGCGTCGAAACCGTCACGGACCCGATCTTTGGTCTGGAAGTACCGACGGAATGCCCCGGCGTACCGTCCGACGTACTGAATCCGCGCTCGACCTGGGCGGATGCTGATGCTTACGATGCGCAGGCGAAAAAACTCGCTGGGCTGTTTCAGGATAATTTCACCAAGTATGCGGATGACGTGCCCGAGGACGTCAAGCTCGCCGGACCGCTCGCTGCGTAGACGACGCACGGTGTCGAGGTGCCCGCGCATCCGCACGGGCACTTTGGTCGGATAGACAGGCCGCCATGTGAGCGACGGGTCGATGACGCCATCTTCTTCCCCAACTTCTTTGGCGTCGCGCATATGGAGCCGCGACGCTAGCGTGTGGGCTGCCGACAGCGCTACCCAGTCGAACATTGCAAATCGCCTGGGCTGGTTAGACGGACCTCAAT
>RGTL01000101.1 GCA_010025385.1 Gammaproteobacteria bacterium
AAATCTCCACCTGACCCGAAGCCAGTCCGCGACGGCCTCAAGTCGCTCACGCCTAGGCAAGGCCTCTCCCTCGAGATACTTGCGGGCTGTCGTCAAGCTTTTGGCGCCAGCGTTCCTTCGGAGAGGCTCGATTTCGACAGGAATCCTCGACCAACTTCCCTCTTTAGCGGCATATCCCGCCTCCTCCATCGCCGAGATCAGGCGTTTGGAAAATTCCCGATTAGCTATTTGCTCAGGGTTCTTTTTTGTCACGGTCTCGGCCCGCTCTTCGTTGTGGTGACAAGAATATCCTCTAAAGAGGTAACTCTATCGCGAGCGTGAGGAGAGGTCAAAACCATCGATCAGGCAGCCAATCGGTAGCGGTCGAGGTTATCCTCGAACTCGTGAAGGCGCTTCCAAATCGAGCGCAATTCGGTAATCGTCGTCCAGTTGTGCAGAAACAACGAGAACCCGCCGTGCACTCGAGAGAAGGCATTTGATACCTGCACCATCACCCCGAGCGTCAGCACGCCCGTAAAAAGACCCGGACCCATGACCAGGTACGGGACAATCGTCATAAATTGATCGTAAGACGTTGACCACGCATCGAAGTAGCCGTAGTGAAAATACAACCGATGGTAGTTTCGTTTGATGTCAGCAAAAAAGCCCCGTAGCTTGCCCAACTCGGCGTAGTTGACCTTATCGTCCTCACCAAGAACCAGATCCTTACGAAACGCAGCTTCTACCTTTTGGTTGTTGTACTCAAGGCCCGGCAGCTTCCAGCCCACCAGCCAGGAGATAAACAACCCCCCTATCGAAATGACCAATGATCCCCAAACGAGCGACCCCTCGATATCGCGCAAAATAGGCACGTCGACTTTGTCCGAGAGCTCATACAAGACCGGAATGAACGCAATCAGGGTCATGACCGCGCGCACAATCTGCAGTCCAAGCGATTCAACAATTCTCGCGAAGCGGTTGCAGTCCTCCTGAATGCGCTGTGACGCGCCCTCGATTTCATGTTCAACATCGCGCCATCGAGGAATGTAGTTAAAGGTAATGGCCTCGCGCCAGCGAAGGCCATAGATTCGGGTGAACCAGCCGGTAAAAATCGCCAGCAGAATATAAGGAAACGCGATCACCATAAATGACGGCGACCCTTCAAAACCACTGCTCACGTACTCCAGAGAAATCAATTCGGCAAAGAACTGACTGATTCCATCCTGCGGGTTCTCCTTAAAGTTAGCGGCGTTTTGCAGCAGATCGTAAAAACCGCCGTACCACTCATTAATCGCCACCGTCATTTGGACCTGAAGCCATAGAGAAAGCACCAAAAGCGCCCCTCCGCCGTAGGCCCAAAGCGCCCACTCACGCGATCGATAAAAAGCTTTGATCATGACTAGTCTCCATAGGTTGGGCGGTGTCCCACAGCTGCAGAATGATTTACGGCGACGGTTTTATCACAGCGGCCCCTGAGACAGGCATTAAAATTCATGTAATGTTTAGCGACCGTCAACTTCCGCCGGGCAGCACCGGTGCCTGAGTACGATTACATCATCATCGGCGCGGGATCCGCCGGCTGTGTGCTGGCCAGTCGGCTGAGCGAGGATCCTGCCACTCGCGTTTTGATCCTCGAGGCCGGGCCCATGGATCGCAAGCTGATGATCCATATTCCTGCCGGGGTATACCACGCCTATAAAGATCCATCGATTAACTGGAACTACTTTAGCGAACCGGAGAGCGAGTGCGCACAGCGCGAAATTGACTTACCCCGTGGTCGGGTCATTGGCGGATCGTCTTCCATTAATTCCATGGTTTATATGCGAGGGCATCCTCTCGATTATGATCGATGGGCTGACGAGTTCGATCTGCCGCAATGGCGATATGCCAACTGTCTGCCCTACTTCAAGCGTTGCGAAGGATCGGATCGCGGGGAAAATGCCTGGCACGGTGCATCGGGCCCGCTAGGCGTCACACAAAGCCAACTCCAAAACCCTCTATATGACGCCATGATGGAGGCCGGCGCACAATCTGGACAGGGTACATCGGAAGACCTGAACGGCTACAAGCCTGAGGGTATTGCGCGACTCGACAGCACGACCCGGCACGGGCGCCGTTGCAGCGCAGCGATCGCACACCTAAAGCCCAGTTTAAAGCGCCGCAACCTTTCACTGATTACGGGCGCTCTCACTCACCGCGTCGATACCGTGCACGGCCGGGCAACCGGCGTCACCTACAGCAAAAACGGACAACTGCGGTTCGTGGCCGCGCGCCGGGAGGTCATTGTCAGTTGTGGCGCCATCAAGTCACCGCAACTCCTGATGCTTTCAGGAATCGGTCCCGCTGAGCATTTAAAGGAGATGGGTCAGCCTGTTGTTACCCCACTCCCCGGGGTTGGGCAAAACCTGATGGATCATTTGTTCGTCGAGACCGCTTTCCATTGCAAGAAACCCGTAACGCTCCATACCCTGACGAATCCGATTAAGAAACTGGGCGTGGGTCTTGAGTGGCTTTTCAAACGATCCGGTATGGGTATCTCGAACATTTGGGAGATGGGGGGTCTGGTCTATGGGAATCAAGAAGCCGCGCACCCTAATCTTCAGTATCACTTTGCTCCGGTTTTTACTGAGTGGCAAGGGCGCAACATTCGACTGCATCAGGGCTTCGTACTGCAGGCCGACCAGTTAAGACCCAAAAGCCGGGGCGAAATACGGCTTCACTCGCTTAATCCCAGCGATCGGCCAGCGGCACACTTCAACTACCTGAGTCATCCTGACGATCTTAAAGAGTTGGTCGAAGCGATGAGAGTGAAGGACGACTTGCTGAGACAGCCGGCGTTCGACGAGTTCAGGGGAGAGCGAATAAAGCCCGCCCCTGATCTCTCCTCCGATCAGGATCTGGCCCGTTGGATTCGTGCTACCACATCAACGGACTACCATCCGTGCGGTACGTGTCGGATGGGTTCAGACCCAATGGCGGTCGTGGACTTTGAGATGAAAGTCCACGGGATGGAGAACCTACGGGTTGTTGATGCATCGGTTATGCCGGACATCGTGAGCGGCAATCTGAATGCGCCGACCCAGATGATGGCCGAGCGGGCCGCGGACTGGATCCTCGGAAAATCACAACTGCCTCCCCAAAACGCGCCTTTCCACTTCCATTCACCCGCCTGAAATAGACCATGCAACCCTCTCTAGGCAAGAGGCACTGGCGTCTTTGAACGCCCGTCAACCCAAACTACAAGACCACCCGCGACAATCAAACCGATACCCGTTAAGGCGAGCAGGTTCGGAAACTCGTTAAAAAATAAAAGCCCCCACAGCAGCACAAAAGGTAAAACGGCATACTCAAACGGTGACAGGAACGACGCCTCTGCGTTTCGATATGCGTAAGAAATAGAGAGCGCAATCACCGATGAGATCACGCCTAAACCCACAAAGTAGATGACGTCTCCCTCGACCGGCCACCGCCACGCCCGAAAAAGAAATTCAAGGCCCGCGTCAGACTGGCCCGCCCACTGACCTTTTCCTAACGTGAGGCCGATCAGGCCACTGACCAGAATAAAGGAGACCTGCGCCATGACCGCGAGCATGGGCGCGGACTCAGTTTCGCGCAAATAACGCGTGGCGGTGTTGAAGCCCGCGTAACAAAAAGCAGCGACCAACGGCCAGAGGTAAGCCCATTGGAGATCTCCAGTAAAGGGCTGCACGACGCAGACCATTCCCGCCAGCCCCACCAGTACGGCAATCCAGCGAACCGGCCCGAAACGCTCGCCCAGAAAAGACCACGAAAAGAAAGTCACAAAAACGGGTGACAAAAAGACGATCGCGGACGCCTCCGCCAAAGGCAAACTGGCAAGCCCCGTGTAGAAGCACATGTTGGCAATGACCAGCAATAAGCCGCGAACCAGGTGAGCTATCGGACGGCGCGTTCGCGCCGCACTCAAACCATAGCGCAAAAGAAGCGGGAGCAGTATGCTCAGGCTAATTACGGCCCGGATAAAAACAATCTGATGTAAGGCGTAGTCGCCGCTCAGCATCTTGATTAGCGCGTCCATAAACGAGATGGCAAACACACCCAAAAGAAGCACGCCGACTGCCTTAAGGTTCATCGAGCAGCATCCTCGCTTAAAAAGCGGTGCGCAGATATCCAATACACACTACGGGTGATACTCAAAACACGAAGGGCCATAAAATAAAGTTACCGTGACGCTGACAGCAGACATCGAGACTAAAACATTGGCAATCGCAAAGAATACCCTCAAAGCCCTCCATAGGCCCGCTCGGTGGAGTCGCTAATCAGAACATAAAGATGAATATTCTTTTTATCATGTGTGATCAGCTGCGTGCCGACTATCTTTCCTGCTACGGGCATCCGTTTCTGAAGACACCCCATATTGATGAGCTTGCAAGAGGGGGTGTTCGATTTGAACGGGCCTATTGCCAGGACCCCCTCTGCGGCCCCTCAAGAGCCAGCTTCTATACCGGTCGATACGTATCGTCACATGGTGTCATGGCGAACGCCGATCCCCTTAAGGCTAGCGAATGGACTCTGGGAGACTACCTGCGCGAAATAGGCATGCAGGCCGTGGTGGTGGGCAAATCGGAGGGTCGCTTTAATGCCCGGGCTGCCGCACGCATGAACTTGAGCGAATCATCTGAACAGGCATTCGCGTTGAGAAATAACGGCTTTGTGCCGTATGAGTTATTTGCCGGACTGTATCCTGATCCGATTCTCCCTGAGGATCTTGGATACAGCGACTACCTTCGGAAGCATGGCTTTGGTGGTGAGAATCCCTGGGAGACCTGGGCCAACAGCGCGCTTGACGATCAGGGTCGTGTGGTTTCCGGCTGGCAGATGCGAAACGCGCGCTTTGCCGCTCGGGTGCCCGAGCAACACTCCGAGACTGCTTTTATTACCGATCGGGCGATCGAGTTCATAAACAGCAGGGGCCCGACAGAACGCTGGTGCATGCACTTAAGCTACATCAAGCCCCACTGGCCCTATCTGGCACCGGCCCCCTACCATGAGATCTATAACGCCCATCACGTGATCGATCCGATTCGTAATCCTTCCGAACGCATTAACGCTCATCCAGTTTTCAACGCCTTCATGGCGCAGGACTACAGCGAGAATTTCTCTCGAGATGAAGTCAGGCAGACCGTCATTCCGATTTATATGGGGCTTATTGCCCAACTGGATCACCACATCGGGCGCGTCATCCATGCACTGGAAGCGCGTAACCTTCGGCAGAACACGCTGATCGTGTTCACCAGCGACCATGGAGACTACCTGGGTGATCATTGGCTGGGCGAGAAAGATCTTTATCATGAGAGCGCGATTCGTATTCCACTGATTGTTAATGATCCTTCTTCTTCGGCTGATCATTCACGCGGCACCGCAAGTGACGCCTTCGTCGAATCGGTGGACCTGGTACCCACGCTGGTGGAAAGCGCCGGCGGTGAGCCCTCTTGGGAAAGGCTGGAGGGTCGATCGCTTCTGCCTCTGATCCACCAATCCCGAGACGACACCGGCTGGCGCGATTACGTTGTGAGTGAGATCGACTACGGTGATCGAGGCCCTCGATCACTACTCGACGTTCATCCCTACCAATGCCATGCGTGGGTGATACGCACCGACCATTGGAAATATGTCCTCCATGAACCGTTCAGACCTCAACTATTTAATCTCAAAGACGATCCTGGCGAATTTATCGATCTAGGCGACGACCCGGCTTATGAAAAAGAGCGTGCCCAACTGCATGAGCGTTTATTCGCCTGGCAACGCCGTCTGAAGACACGAACGGAAGTGCCCACCCATGAGCTGTACCGGCGCGGCCCCGAACGTGATGAAAAGGAGTTTGGCATCATGATCGGCCACTGGTGAAAGCCCGGCATTAACTGGAAACATGCTGGTCGATCGGACCCACGGGTGATAATCTGACCTGTCGGTCGAATCCTAAATCTTCGAAACGGAAAAGCACCCCATGTTTCCTGAACGCATGACAGAACTTAAGCGTCGTCTGGTAGATGCAGGCATCGATATTGCCGTGATCACCGATGACGACAGCGTGTACTACTACTCCGGCTATTACGGCTATCTGCACATGGACTTCGGACGACCCACGATGCTGGTTGTTTCTGCCCAGGGAGAGACAGTACTCATCACGCCGACAATGGAAGAAGATCTCGCCAGCGCCTGCGCCGTGGTGGATCGCGTTGATCTCTGGAACGATGGCATGGGTAATGAATGGCGGGAATCTCTTCCGACACTTTTAGGCGATGCTGCTGTGATTGGGATCGAACCCGACCTTATTCCCCCACGCGTTCGCGCGTACCTCGACGGCATTGTCGATACCACCCGATTTGCCGACGTCACACCCATTGTCAGCGCGATGCGAATGGTCAAATCCAAAGCCGAACTTCAGCTTGCACGTCACGCCGGTCAAGTTGGGATTGCGATGATGAACGCGGCACGAGGCGTGATCGGTGAGGGTGTGCCAGAATACGAGATTGCTCTAGCCGCCACCACTGCAGGCACGAAAAAAGCGGCAGAGATTCTTGAAGCGCATTACCAGGGCAGCATGATGTCGCCCAGTATCCATTTCATGCAGATCATGGCTTCCGGCGATCAGATCACCATGACCCATCACCGCAACAGCACAAAAAAACTGAAAAGAGGCGAGCCCGTCTTTCTTTGCTTTTGCGGGATGACCAACTTTCACCGCTTCAAGCTCGGGTTTGATCGCACCTTTTGGGTCGGTGAGATTGCAGACATATCACAAATTCAGGCATACGAAACCGCTGTTGCCAGTCAGGCGGCGGCTTTGTCTGTTCTCGGTCCGGGCGTGCCGGCTGAAGATGTGCATCGCGCGTATGCCGAAGTCATCCAGACGGCCGGCTATGAGTACCCGTTTCGCTGTGGCCGTGCAACGGGGTTCAGTTTCCTCGAGAGCCCGCAGCTGGTGTTTGGAGATACCACGCGGCTTCAGCCGGGAATGGTCTTTGCCGTCGACGGATCCGTCACAGTGCCCAGCAAGTTCCGGGCCCAAGTGGGCGATAGTTTCATCATTACGGAAGACGGCTACGAGCAGATTACCTC
>RGTL01000102.1 GCA_010025385.1 Gammaproteobacteria bacterium
CCAGCCGCCCTGATGGGCGCCTCTCTTGAGGCGATGAGTCAGCACGCCACCCAAATGGCAGTCGCCTGCCGCAACCTCGAGCCCGCGGCCAATCCCGGCCTGGAGCTGGGGCAATGGCTGTTCGCCCAATCGCAGCAGGGTCGGGACTGTCTGCAGCTGGTGATCGAGGAACGCTATGCGTCGCTTGCGTCATGGATCGAGCAGTTGGTGGCAGAGAGTCTTGGCAAAAACGGCAAAGGCCTGCTCCCGCTCTCTGGCGCAGAGCCGGCGGCACCCACCTCGCGATTGGCTCGTGTCATTGTTGGCGCGTCGCAGAGCAACACGTTTTGGCAGTCGGTTAGCGTCGATTCTGAAGATGATGTACCGGCCTTTTCGATCCGACTTGACGCGGATGAGGCGCTGGGCGGGGAGTTCTTCAGGTGGAGTTTTGCGACGGCGGTGGCCGGGGCTTTAATGGGCGTTAATCCCTTTGACGAACCGGATGTGGCAGCCAGTAAGGCGATCACCCGCCATCTGCTCGATGCTGAGGGGCTTAATGACGAACCGCAGATTACCCCGTGGACAGAGCTTCAAGCGGCGCTCGAGAGCGCACCCCCAAAAAGTTATCTGGCGATTCTCAACTATATGGCACCCGACCCGGTGATCAGCGATCTTATTGAGGACTTCGCCGGGCGCGTTCGCGATCGGTTCGGGTTGCCCGTAACGGTTAATGTCGGCCCGCGTTATTTGCATTCCACAGGTCAGCTCCATAAAGGCGGCTCGCCCGAGGGCATATTTCTTTTCCTGCGCGGCGAGTCAGGGTTTGACCTCGATATTGTGACTGAAGACTTCGGGTTTGCCGGTCTCAACCAGGCTCAGGCGATGGGGGATTGTGCCGAGCTGGCGCGCCGTGGGCGAACGGTCAGCTGGGTAGAGCTTGACGGCAACCGCTTTTCCCAGATTCAGGGGCTTCGATTGATCCTGCAGGAGTGTCTTGAGGGATGAAACCGATTCGCGCGATATCGTTTGATCTTGACGATACCTTGTGGGCGATCTGGCCGGTTATTGACCGGGCCGAGACCGCGCTGCATGAGTACATTTGCGAGGCGTTCCCCTTGATTGGACAGCATCATGGGCCGCAGGATCTGCGTCTGCACAGAAACCGGCTGAACGAAGAGCGACCGGATCTGGCTCATGACCTGACAGAATTACGACGGGTGTCATTTGAGCAGTTGCTCGTTCAGTATGGCTATGATGCGACCGCTTCGCATGCATTGGTCGAGCGATTTTTGGATTTGAGACACGACGTGACGTTGTTTCCAGATGTGCTTCCGGCGCTGGAGGCGCTGAGCCAGAAGTTTCGCCTTATTGCGTTGTCCAATGGCAATGCCGACGTGGTTCGTCTCGGCATCGGGCGCTACTTCTCGGGGCAGGTCAGCGCGCGAAGCGCCGGCGTGAAGAAGCCCGACCAGCGGATATTCGACCAGGCCTGTGCGCTGGTTGACCTTCGGCCTGCTGAGATCCTGCACGTGGGTGATCATCCGCTTGAGGATGTCATGGGTGCTCAGCAGGCCGGGCTTCAAGCGGTATGGGTGAACCGAAACGGAAACGAGTGGCCCCATGGTGCCAGCGCCCATGCGGAAGTGTCCGACCTCGCCCAACTGGTCACGCTGCTCGTTGAGTCGGACGACTCGGTCGGCTGAGGGATTCGCGGTGGATCGTAAGGTTGATGTCGCCATCCTGGGTGCCGGAACAGCCGGTCTCAGCGCCATGGCGCAGGTTCGTCGGGGCAAAAAATCGTTTGTGCTCATCAACGGTGGCGAACTGGGAACGACCTGTGCCCGAGTGGGCTGCATGCCGTCCAAAGCGCTTATTCAGGTTGCGCATGATCTGCATCGGCGAGAGATTTTTGACCGCGAGGGAATAGAGGGTGGTGAGGCGCTGTCCGCCAACTGGCCCAACACCATGGAGCACGTTCGTGATTTGCGCGACATCCTGGTAGACCGGGTGCTGGCCAACTCAACCGATCAGATGGGCGATGAGTTCATTGAAGGCTACGCGCGTTTTATCGAGCCTTACGTGCTGCAGGTGGGTGAGCAAAAAATAAGCGCGGACCGTATTGTGCTGGCTTGCGGGACCCGCCCCGTGGTGCCGCCGTCGTGGGCAGACTTTGGGGAGCGAATCCTGACCAGCGACACGGTGTTCGAGCTCGAGGATTTGCCTCGCTCGATCGCCGTAGTCGGATTGGGCGTCATTGGCCTGGAACTCGGGCAGGCGCTTTCTTATTTGGGTGTCTCGGTCACTGGCTTTGATCAGCAAGAGACCCTTGCCGGGATAACCGATCCGGCGGCACGCCAGAGCGCGATCGAGTTGATGAGTCGCTCGTTTCCTATCTATCTCGGTCACGCGGTTGAGCTCAAGGAAGAGGCGGGCCAGATTCGGGTTACCGCGGGTGACCAGTCAGTGGTGGTTGATGCGGTCCTCGCATCGATGGGCCGTCGCAGTAATCTTGATTGGCTCGCTATGGAAAACTCAGGAGTGGATTGCGACGCGCATGGCCAGCCGATATTTGATCGCCATACGATGCGATGTGGTGAGAGTCGAGTTTTTATTGCTGGGGATATTTCAGGCACCGATCAGGTGTTGCATGAGGCAACCGACGAAGGACGCATTGCCGGCTATAACGCGGCCCGAGATAGCGCGGTGGCTTTCAAACGAAAAACACCCCTGGCGATCACATTCACCTCGCCGAATATCTGCCAGATAGGCGTCGCCTTTGACGATCTGCCGGCTGATCAGGTTGAGATGGGAGAGATGCGATTGGGGCCAGTGGGACGGGCGCTTATCATGGGGGCCAATCGCGGTTTGCTTCGTGTTTATGCGGAGCGATCCACCGGGCGATTACTTGGAGCCACCCTGATTGCTGAGCGGGCTGAGCATCTCGCGCACCTTCTGGCTTGGTGTATCGATGAGCAAATGACCGTTCTGCAGATGCTCCGAAAGCCGTTTTATCATCCCTCGATGGAAGAGGCGTTGCAGGGCGCGTTGCGCGACGTGTTCTCCAAGCTGAATCAAAAAACCGATTCGGCCGATGCCCCGCCAGAGTTAGAAGCGTTGCACGAACCCGACTCGTCGACTAGCGTTTGATCGGTTCGAGCGTGCCTAGGAATGTCGGAAAGTGATCGCGCTGTCGATCTGAAAAGTATCGTTCCAGGGACTGCACGACAACGGGAAAAGCCATCTGCGACCAGGGGATCTCAGCTTCCTCGAACAATCCCGTCTCAAGGCTTTCAATACCGGGAGCGAAGGTTTCGTCTTTCAATGCGGCTCGGAAGATCATGTATACCTGGTTGACGTGAGGGATGTTGAACACGGCATATAGCCCGTTGATCTCCACATGCGCGCAGGCCTCTTCCCAGGTCTCACGGGCAGCGGCCTGCTCAACGGTCTCGCCGTTTTCCATGAACCCGGCCGGGATAGTCCAAAGCCCGTTCCGAGGCTCGATGGCGCGTCGACACAGGAGAATCTTGCCTTCCCACTCAGGGATACAGCCGGCGACGATTTTTGGATTCTGATAATGAATCTCGCCGCATGCCTCGCAGACGTGGCGAGCCATCGTGTCCCCATCAGGGACGCGTAGGGCTACGGGACTGGCGCACTGGGTGCAAAACTTCATATTCGGATTAAGTAGCGTTTTCAAGAGGCACTATAGCACTCGGTCGTAAAAACACGTCTTAAGGAAAACGAGCGAGGCGTGTGGCGAGTTTGAAAAGTATGCGGTTATTCCCGCACAATCAGCCCTAAGAGATTTTCAAAGGCAAAAAGTGATGGCAAAAGAACTCGATACTCCGCAACAGAACGTGTTTGGAGAGCCGCTACAACTGTGTTCTGAAAAACCCCTGACCGGCTGGTTTCGGGACGGGTGTTGCAATACCGACGAGAATGATCGAGGACAGCACACGGTTTGTGCCAAGGTGTCCGATGAGTTTCTTGAGTGGCTGAAAAAAGATGGTAACGACCTCATCACGCCGCATCCGCAGTTTGGATTTCCGGGTTTGAAAGAGGGTGATTGTTGGTGCGTGTGTGCTGGTTCTTATGCAAGAGCGCTGGAAGCGGGGGTAGCATGCAAGATTTATCTTTCGCGCACTCATATCGGAACCTTGAATGTGGTTCCCATGGAGAAACTTAAAGCCCATGCGCTGGATCTTTCATAAAGTGCCGCTCTAAATCGAGCCGTGCCCTTGACGAATGCGTGCGGGTGCTTTGTAATCGCGTTCCCGCCTTTTGGTTTGTATTGGCCAGGTAGCTCAGTTGGTAGAGCAGTGGACTGAAAATCCTCGTGTCGGTGGTTCGATTCCGCCCCTGGCCACCAGTCGGCTTTGCCAGTCTCACGCTCGTTTAATTGTTTCCTAACTTTTCAATAAGGTAGAGGTAAAAATTCTCACTTGCGATACCGGCGCCGGTAAACTGGGCTAGCGGCCTAAGCCCTTTTTGGTGAACCAGTTCATCAGATATCGGCACGTTCATGAGAAGTATGATCCGCTCGCCAGAGAGGGAAGATGCCTCATTGATCACCTCTTCCTGGGACGGCCAGTTAAGTCTCGAGGAGTCCTGCACCACATGAGAGGCCCAGCGGTGGCCTTGAGGATGGTAGACCTGTCGCACGTTGCTTAGGTACCCCAGCACGCTGGTGGTAGGCCAGTCTGCGAATGCCACAATGGGCAACTGATCCAAACCATTTGTCTCCAGGTAGCGCGCCGTAACTTTTCCATTCGATACCACTTGGACAATATCCTGATGAGTTGATAAATAGCCGCTGTAGGCATGAAAGCACAGCATCACTGAAAAGACGATGCCGCTAATTCGCTGCCAAGCCAAGTCAATCCGTTCAGCTCGATCCGAGACGCTAACCGGTACTTGATAGGCAGCGAGCCACAGCGCCGCAACAAGAGCAAGAAAAACAAAGCCATGGTGTCGCGGACTGCCGAAATAGATAAAGTAGAAAAGAATAAAAAGCGCGCCACAGGAAGAAAGAAAAAACAGCAGTACACCGGGCTGTCGAGCCCACCTGAATACAAACACGAGGGGCAGCAACGACCAACCGCTGATGCCTAGGTCAGGCCGCTTCGCCAGAAAGGCGCTCTCGAACAATCCAAATACGCGCACGATGCGAGGCCACTCTAGCGTTGTCGCCCTGTCGGCGTAATCAAGACCAAGGTCTGAGGGCGGCAGGGCGATGAAGATCTCGACACAAACCCCGAGGGCAAAAATAACCGCGCCGATAGAAAGAGATCGTGCGAGTGGTCTAGAGAGGATTCCGTCGCGCCATAGGTAAACGGCATACCCGATCGCCAATCCCACGCTGAGAATCAACGCGTGCGAACTGGTGTTTGCCATCAGCGCAAGAATGATGCCAATGGCCACAAAGCGCTTTGGGCTTTGCGCGAAGACCACGCAAAACGTCGTTAAAAAGAGAACACCAAGAGCGTAGTTACGCGCGATGATCGTGTATTCATAGAAGAAGAGGTACCCGAACACCAGAAGCACTCGCTGGACTCGACTGAACGGGGAAAAGCGAGCCAGCAGATACGCAGTGGTCACCGCGAACGCAAGATGCAGCACCTGCATCGCCGCCGGGTTTTCACTTATGCGGGTTAGCGGCCAGACCATCAGGTACCACATAAACCCGTGTCCGTCGTAGCGGGTGTTCTGGTACATCTGAAGGAGTGAGTGACTTTCTCTGCCAACGATCCAGGTGTGTAATTCGTCGCGCCACATCTCATGATGAAGCGCTGTGAAGCCGGCAGCGATCAAAAAAGCGAAGGTCAGAGTAAGTGCAAAGAGTTGCTCTGTGGAATGATCTCGCGGGCGGATCTCAGAAACATGAGCGATTAGCCGATAAAGCGGAGGACCCACTGCGCCCACAATAAAGAGGGCGGCAACCCCAAGGACAAAAACCAGCAGACTGGGAAGCCTCGTCATCCGGGCATGCGCTGCCACGATCTCCGGGCCCAGCGCTAAGGCAGGATCAGGGCCGACGAGCGTTAATTTGAGCGCATTATTCTCGTAGGTGCTTGCGGTGATGCCTGAAATCGGCGTGGTCAATCGAAGAAGAGCCTCTGCATTCCAGCACGTGCTTCCTTTCCACGAGATCAGGCAGGTTTCTGTGATGGAGATATCTGCAGAGGTGGTTCCTGGATCAAGCCGAAGTCCGTGGATACGTCTGGCAGGGAGAAAAAATTTTAGGGTCGACTCAGGATCAAGAGTTCCAACCTCCACCGATCGTTGCTCGTGCTCGTTATATCCGCGGCCGGAGTTGATGTAGACCTGATAATGATCGGGATGGGGCTTGTTCAGCGTAAGGCTTAAAACGCTTGGCGCAAAAAATGGCTTCAATCCTATTGTGAAGAGCCCCGCAAGCAGTAGGACAATCGGGATAAGCCATTTGGTCCGGGACGTCCACTCGTTGTAGTGCTTTGCCATCATGATGCATGAATCAGTATGAACCGAATGCGCCTAAGGTGCTACGGATCGCGGCAAATGAAGAAAACTCTGAAGCGTAAGCAGTAACAGCAATCGTGGGGGCTCAATGCCCTCCCGCTGACCCCTAGTCGGTCACGATCCGATTGAATTCGCGCACCACTGTATCGATGTCTTGATCGTCAAGATGAGAATTGATCGGCAGATAAAGATACCGGTCTTCGACATAACTCATATTAGGCAAGTCCTGGGCGCGACCGCCGAACAGTTTGTACTTGTCATTGCGAAGATGAACCATGTTGACGTCGATGCCTGCCGCCAGGAGCTGTTCAGCCCGCTCGTCACGGTTATTGATTAAGACGCCATAGAGCCAAAAACTGCCGCCACCAATATGAGCACAGTTTTTCAACTCATTTTGATAACGCTGCCCTACGTGCTCTCGAATTTTTAACAGCTCATCGCTGTGTTTTAGCCCGACAAGACCAATCGTTGCCGCAATGTCGTTCATATGAAACTTGTATCCGGGCTCC
>RGTL01000103.1 GCA_010025385.1 Gammaproteobacteria bacterium
CGCGGGATTCATTTTCTGGATGCGCCCGTATCCGGGGGTCAGGCCGGCGCTGAGAACGGGGTGCTGACCGTAATGGTCGGCGGGCAGAGCGACGTCTTTGATGTCGCGCGGCCAGTCATGGACAGCTATGCCCGCGCGGTGGGTCTGATGGGACCGGTCGGCAGTGGCCAGCTCACTAAAATGGTGAACCAGATCTGCATCGCCGGCCTGGTGCAGGGACTGTCTGAAGGACTTGATTTCGCGAGCCGCTGTGGGCTGGATGTTGAGCAAGTCCTTGACGTGATTTCGAAGGGCGCCGCTCAGTCCTGGCAAATGGAAAATCGCGGCAAGACCATGAATCAGAATGAGTTCAACTTTGGGTTCGCTGTGGACTGGATGCGAAAAGATCTTGGTCTGTGCCTCGGGGAAGCGCGCCGAGCCGGTGCCCGGCTACCTGTGACGGCGCTGGTTGATCAGTTCTACGGTCAGGTGCAGGCGCGAGGTGGCGGACGCTGGGACACGTCAAGTCTGATTACGCTTTTGAGAGACGAAGCGGCCTCGTAACGCCCGACCGGCTGACGGCGGTCGAGTCAACGGGAATCAGGCGGTGGCCCGCCAGCGATGGCTGATGTCCTCATGGTGACGATCGAGCCACTGAAGAGCAATTAAGGTCATGCTGTTGCTAACCTCGCCCCGGTGAAGCAGCGCGAGAGCGTCTTTGAGAGACCAGACACAGGCGAAGATGTCTTCATGCTCGGTCTCAAGACCATGGATCCCGCCGGCTGACGACGTATCGACCTGCCCGCAAAACAGGTGCACCCGTTCGGAGCATGCGCCGGGGGTGGAGAAGTAGCGAGCGATGGGTTCAAGCCGGGTGATTTCACACCCGGCCTCTTCGCGAGCCTCCCGGATCGCCAGCGCCTCGGGTGTCTCGTCCTTCTCGATGACGCCGGCCACACATTCAAGCAGCCAAGGCTCGGGCCAGCCGGCCGCCCAAGCCCCGATACGAAACTGCTCGATCAGAATCACCTCCTGGCGAAACGGATCAAAAGGCAAAACGGCGCCGACAGCGCCACGATCCATTACTTCCCGAGACAGGGTCTCGGTCCAGTCACCGACATAGCGCTCGTGCCTGAGCCGGTAGCGGTCAATCTTCAGATACCCGGAACTGATTCGGGATTCCTCCTGAAGGTCTACCCGATGGGGTTTTTGGGTTAAAGGCATGATCCGCTTGGCTAGCCCTTCATTCCGGGCGGCGGGCCCAGCCGCTGTGCGGATGTGCCGAGAATGCGCTCAATGCAGGCCGCGACCGCCAGAAGCCTTTCTTCATGAAGACGCGGCGCAATCAACTGGAGACCGACGGGCATCTTCGCGTGATCGAGACCCACCGGCAGGGTGATGGCGCAAAGCCCAAGATAGTTTGCCGCGCAGGTGTTCCTGAGCGCGCCGATATTTTTGGGACGGTAGGTGTCCACAGTTTGCACGTCACTGACGCGAGGCGGGGAGATCGCGACCGTGGGACTGACCATCACCTGGCAGGCATCGAAGCGGGTCGACGCCAGGTGGCTGAGCTCACGAAGTTTCCGCCGTCGCTGCAAGTACTCGGTCGCGCTGATTGATCCGCCGTCTCGTATTCGTGAGGACACCAAAGGATCCAGGGTGTCGTGCCATTGTGGCGCGGTCGAAGTCAGCATTTCGTCGATTTCGGCAGCAACCACGCTTCCTACCTTGAGAAGGTCAATGGCAGGCTCTACCTCGGGTAGGGTGGCGTCAACGATCTTAACGCCCGCCTGACTTAGCTCACGGATCGCGTCTTCAACAGCTTGCGCGATGCCAGGGTCGCAATCGGTCCACAGCGCGCGTTCGCCTGAGCCCAGAACGAAATCACCAGGCTGGCAGCGACCGACTTCCCTTGCAAGGCGCGGCCCATAGCTTCGCTGATGGGGGTCGATCGCGGAGAACGCAGCCACCGCATCGGCGACGCTCCGCGTCAGGATGCCAGTCGTGTCGAGTGTGGGGCTCAGTGGAAACACGCCGGAGACCGGCCATCGCCCGAAACTGGTTTTTAGACCTACACAGCCGGTCATGCTCGCTGGAATACGAACGGATCCTGCTGTATCCGTGCCTAGCGCCAGTAGCGCTGAGCCCTCGCACAGGCTGACGCCGGCACCGCAGCTCGAGCCGCCGGGTACACGATGGTCATTCGCATCCCACGGGTTCTTCGGTGTCCCCCAATGACTGTTTACCCCAAGGCCGCCAAACGCAAACTCAACGGTATGGGTCTTGCCTGTGAATACCGCATGCTGCCCGCGAAGTCCTTTAATCAGATCGCCCTCTGCCTGCCAGGGAGAAGGCATGGGTGCGGGCGAGCCGGCAAAGGTCTCGGTGCCTTCAAGACCGTAGAGATCTTTGACCGAGACCGGTATACCTTGAAGCGCGCCCAGGTCATGAGCTTGCGCCAATGCCGCATCTGCTTTTTCGGCCTGACGGCGGGCCAGGTCTGGCGTCCAGTCGCGATAAGCGTTGAGTTCGGGTCGATGATTGGAGAGGCAATCCTCCGCAAGGGCAACGGCGGTTAGGGAGCCGTCCCGAAGCGCCCGGGCTATCTCGGCCAGGGAGCGCTCGCAAGGTCGAGGGCTATTCATAAGGCATCGATTGAATGGGGTGTGGCGCGCAGTGTACGCCATTGGGAGAAAAAGTTACGACCCGCGGCGGATGGCTGATCTTTACGGCAAAATGAATCAGGTCCTCCGTGCTGAGCGTGGTAGTGCGGGTGTTGATGAGCGGATGAAGGTAGATCCGGGGCGTCTTAAAGAGCGCGCTGTCGATAAGAAACTGGACCACCCCTGAGCGATCGTTGATGAGAGCCAGTGGAGATACCGACCCGGGCTGTACGCCGAGATATTGCATCAGTCGCTGCTCCGAGCAGAACGAAAAACGTCCTGCGCCGACGGCGCCGGCCAGGGCCTTGAGGTCAATGGGCTGGTCCTCATGACAGCTTATCAGCCACATCTGACCTTTCTTATTGCGCAAAAAAAGGTTTTTGATATCTCCTTCGCCCTCCGGGGTAACCCGCAGGGCTTTGCTGTCTTCCACCGTATACATCGGGGCGTGATCGATGGTGGGGCATGGCCATCCGTGCGCCGTAAGCCAGTCGAGCATGGCGTCGGAGGTCATGGGCGAGGAGCCATCAACGAGCTGGAGAGGTTCTGTTATTGCATCGGTCATCGGCTGTACGCAGCAAGTCGCCGGCTATAATATTTAATTAGCCGTATGTCTGAATTTTAACTCGCCCACTTTCGGTTGAGATCATCATGCCTGCAGCGCCTCGCCGCAACTCAAAAAGAAAGAAAGCTGCTGCTTCAAGTACCCGTGCCTCAACGACGACGATGCGTCCGTTGGAAACGGTCCCCGTCTCTGAGTTTACGGAGCGTTCCTATCTCAACTATTCGATGTACGTCGTGCTTGATCGGGCGCTACCCGCTCTGGCGGATGGGTTAAAACCCGTCCAACGGCGGATTGTGTACGCCATGTCCGAGCTAGGTCTTGCGGCGACGTCAAAATACAAAAAATCGGCGCGCACAGTCGGCGACGTGCTGGGCAAGTTTCATCCCCATGGTGATTCCGCCTGCTATGAGGCCATGGTGCTGATGGCACAGCCTTTTAGTTTTCGATATCCGCTGGTTGACGGTCAGGGGAACTGGGGATCACAGGACGATCCCAAATCCTTCGCGGCCATGCGCTACACAGAAGCGCGCCTGTCCGGGTTTGCCGAAATGCTGCTGTCGGAACTTGGTCAGGGAACAGTGGAGTGGGGACTTAATTTTGACGGCACCCTTCGCGAGCCCCGCCTGCTCCCCGCCCGTCTACCCAATGTGTTGCTGAACGGCAGCTCCGGCATCGCGGTCGGCATGGCTACCGATATTCCTCCGCACAACCTAAGAGAGGTGGTAAGCGCCTGCATACGACTGATTGACAGCCCACGCGCAAGCCTGAACGATCTGTGTGAGCACATCAAGGGTCCGGATTTTCCGACCGGCGGTGAGGTCGTAACCTCGGCGCAAGAAATTCGAGAGGTGTATCGCAGTGGATACGGTTCGATCCGACAGCGTGCCGTCTGGCGTGAGGAAGACGGACAGATCGTGATTCAGGCGTTGCCGTATCAGGTATCGGGCGAGCGCATTATTGAGCAGGTCGCGACTCAGATGGCGGCCAAGAAATTACCCCTGGTTGATGATATACGCGATGAATCGGATCACGAGAATGCAACCCGTATCGTCATTGAGCCGCGATCCAATCGGGTTGACCGCACCGCATTGATGGATCATCTGTTTGCGACCACCTCCCTCGAGCAGTCGTACCGGGTCAATATGAATATGATTGGCCTGGATGGCAGGCCGCGGGTTTTTGACCTGAAGGAGGCGTTGAAAGAGTGGCTGGACTTTCGTCTGGAAACGGTAAAGCGTCGGCTGTCCTTCCGACTCGACCGCGTGGTCAAGCGATTGCATATTCTGGATGGCTTGCTGATCGCTTTTCTGAATATCGACGACGTGATTCGCATCATCCGTAAGGAGGACGAGCCCAAACCGGTGCTGATGAAGCGATTCAAGCTAAGTGATGTACAGGCCGAAGCAATTCTGGACCTCAAGTTGCGCCATTTGGCGAAGCTGGAGGAAATCAAGATCACCGGAGAGCAACAGGAGCTGGCGCGAGAGAAAGCGGAGCTCGAGAAGGTGCTGAAATCCCGTGATCGCCTGAAAACCGTCGTGAAAAAAGAACTGCTCGCCGACGCCGAGGAATTTGGCGACGAGCGGCGCTCACCTTTGGTCGAGCGAGAGGCGCCGCAGGCGCTCAGTGAAACGGCGCTTATCCCCTCTGAACCGATTACGGTAGTGCTGTCCAGGAAAGGGTGGATCCGGGCAGCGAAGGGTACCGAGATAGATCCTCGGGAACTGACCTATCGAGGCGACGACGCCTATCTTCACTCCTGTCCGGGAAAAACCAATCAGCCGCTGTTGTGCCTGGACTCAACCGGTCGTACCTACGGATTGCGATCGCACGAACTGCCATCGGCGCGTAGTTTGGGCGAGCCGGTGGGAAAGAATCTTAAACCCCCCGCAGGCGCTTCCTTTGCGGGCGTGATGCTGGGCGATAACAGCAGCCAGTTTCTTCTGGCATCTGACGCGGGATATGGATTTGTGGCGACCGTAGAGGATCTGCTAACCCGCAATAAATCGGGTAAGGCAGTACTCACCGCTCGCGGTGCAGGCGTGTTGCCACCGCAGCGCGTATTTGATTATGAGGACGACTGGGTCGCGGCTGTGACCAGTACCGGGCGGCTGCTGATTTTTGCGCTCGCGGAACTGCCCGAACTCGGTCGCGGTAAAGGGGTGAAGATCATGAATATCCCGACCGCTAAGCACAAGGCGGGTGAGGAGCGTCTTGCCAGTATCGCGGTATTTCGGGAGGGCGATTCGTTGATGCTGTTTTCAGGAAAACAGCACATGCGTCTGAAGCCCAGCGATATAGATACGTTCGTGGGTTCTCGAGCGCAGCGGGGGCGAGTGTTGCCGCGTGGTTATCAGAACGCGCCGGCGGTTGAAACGATCCCGGCGTGAGGTCCTGATGTTCCAGTTGGGGCGTCAATGAATATTCAGGTACGACCGGCCAGGCCCCACATCACCGGCGCCGCCGGGCCCCTTTATCAGCGCGCACCAACAAGGGATCCGCAGGGTAGGGCCTACAGCGACTTCATGGTGCTGATCCCCGGTATTCGCGAGATGTCTTCGGAGCAATTGAACGACCGCGTCGCCGGCCTGCAGGCCGTCTTGGGATCCTACGAGCAAATCGTCTTCGCAGATCTTAATTTAAACCTCAATCTTCTTTGGGTCACCCTGAAGCCTCAGCTAGGGTTGATTCCAAGAATAGCCCAAGCCCTCAGAGATCGGATTCCGGAAGCGAAACTGGTCGCGCATGAGTGATCCGTCTATCCACGTCACCAGGCCCTGTTGCGGCAACTTAAAACGGTAGGGATAGGTCGGGCCGAAGGGCCAGCAACTGGCGGCGATAAGCCTCCTGAATGCGCTGAAGGGCCGCTGCATCGGTCGCTTCAAATCGCAAGATCACGGTAGGTGTCGTGTTTGATGCCCGCGCCAGGCCAAAGCCGTCCGCGAAATCCACTCGGACACCATCGATATCACAGATCTCACCGTCCGGAAAATGTGCCGTGGCTACCAGTTCCGAGATCAGGGCGTAGTGCTCCCCCTCATTCATTTCGAGTCGAAGTTCCGGGGTATTCACGGTATCAGGGATGGCTGCAAACACATCGCTCGGGGAGTCGTTGGTTTTCGAAAGGACCTCACAAAGTCGGGCCGCGGCATAAAGGGCGTCGTCAAATCCGTACCACCGCTCCTTAAAGAAAAGATGCCCGCTCATTTCGCCGCCGAGCGCCGCCCCGGATTCTCGAAGCTTAGCCTTTATAAAAGAATGACCCGTTTTCCACATGGTGGGCCGACCGCCAGCCGCGGCGATTGCCTCAGGCAGCAGACGGGTGCACTTTACGTCGTAAATAATCTCCGCCCCGGGATGTCGGCTGAGAATATCCTGCGCAAACAGAATCATCTGGCGATCCGGCCAAATTACCTGCCCGGTGTTCGTGATCACACCCAGTCGATCACCATCGCCGTCGAAGGCCAATCCCAGATCGGCCTGGTGCGCCTTCACTGCGGTCACCAGGTCTTGCAGGTTATCGGCAACGCTGGGATCGGGATGGTGGTTCGGGAAATGCCCGTCGACTTCGGAAAAAAGCTCGATGACCTCGCAGCCGATGTC
>RGTL01000104.1 GCA_010025385.1 Gammaproteobacteria bacterium
TTGATGGACGCGCTCAATATCTGAATCGGACAGTGGTTGATACTGGCCGCCCTCAAGACCCGCCCGTATGGCCGGGCTCTTGGAGACCGCTAAGCGCTCACGCGCGCGGGCCTTCCTGTCGGTGGTGCCTCGTCGATTGATTGAAGACGTCTGGCTCATATCAAAATGAAAAATGGCTCTAGCAATCGGTGTGCAGCAAAAATTCAAGAGCTTTGTAGTCAATGGATCAAAATCCTATCATGACTTTAAACCATAAAAATAAAGATGACTCATTGGGTCAGGAAAAAGAATATGGAAACCTTCCGACGTTATAATTCAAGACGACTTAGCCTCTGTAAGATCGAGCGCTAATTATTTAAATACCCGAGTCTTGATTCATTTGATCTGTTCCTGGCGTTTTCGGCAGGACGGCACTTTCTATATTCAATACGTTATGCCTTCATCGAATAGCTTTGATATTTGCGCCCTACCGGGTGATGGCATTGGGGTAGAGGTCACCGAGGTTGCGTTGAAAATCATTGAAGCGGCCGTTCAGCGTGTAGGTCATTTTCAAGTTAACGTCATCACCCATGCGGCGGGCGCTGGACACTACCAGGACACGGGCACCGCCATGCCGGATGACGCCTGGCGAGCCGCTGAGGATGCAGACGCCATCTACCTGGGCGCTATGGGCCTGCCAAGCGTGCGTTATGAGGACGGTACTGAGATCATGCCCCAGCTGGATCTTCGTTTTAAGTTTGATCTTTATGCAGGCTTGCGGCCGGTATCCGCCAAGCGGGCGGCTCAGCAAATCCTCAAAGATTCGCAGTGGCAGGATATTGATTTTGTGATTATCCGCGAGAGCACCGAGGGACTTTTTGCATCAGTGGGGAAAGGCGAAGTGCGCGGCGATCTGGAGGCGCGCGATACGCTGGTGATCACCCGCGAGCGGTCGGTGCAGCTTTTTGAGTTCGCGTTTGATCTTGCGCGTTCTCGCGCTCGCATTCGGGGAGATCGACGACCGAAAGTGACGCTTGTCGACAAGGCAAACGTGTTCACCTCGATGGCGTTCTTCCGAAAGGTATTTGACGAGGTGGCCACTCGACAATCGGACGTGCAGACCGAGAGGCTGTATGTAGACGCTTGTGCGTTGGATTTGATTCGCAGACCGTGGGATTTTGATGTGTTGGTGACGGAGAATATGTTCGGCGATATTCTCTCGGATCTGGCCGCGGGCCTTGTTGGTGGAATGGGATTCGCGCCTTCTGCAGATGTAGGCGACCATCATGCGGTGTTTCAGCCAGCCCATGGCAGTGCGCCGGATATTATGGGTCGAGGTATAGCGAATCCGACGGCTGCCATTCTTTCGGGGGCTATGATGCTGGATTGGTTGGGCCGGCGACATGCTTTTGAGCCGTGTTTGGATGCTGCGCGTCTGGTGGAGCGCGTGGTTGAGCAGACACTGGCCGAAGCGCCAGACCTTATAAACTCCTCGTCTGCAATGGCGTCCCACATCATCGGGCGCCTTAACGCGTAGTTACGATCGACGATGCCGGCATGGGGCGCCAGGGGATTTGCTTATGAAAGAAAAGTTTTTTAATTTGGACGACCTCACGCAGGGGATCCGTCGCGAGTTGGGGCCGGGCGTGACAACCCGTATCTTTCCCGGAGATCATGCAATGCTCTCGGTGGTCCGTATCGAAGCCCATGCGCAAAGTGATCTCCACGCCCATGAGCAGGAGCAATGGGGGGTACTGCTTCGGGGGAGCGGGACCCGAATCCAGGGCGGAGAGGAATTTGAGGTCAAGGAAGGGGATTTTTGGCGAACCCCTCCCAACGTCCCCCATGCGTTTCGCGCGGGGAGTAATGGGGTGACGGTTCTTGATGTCTTCAGCCCGCCCCGTGAGGAGTACCGGGTGGGTGGGACTGGTATTCACTCACCGCAAAGCGCGGACTAGGACATTTCCTTCTTGAATCGGGACACTCTGAATGCCTGAGCATCATTTCGATATCCACGTGTTTTGCTGTATCAACGAAAGAGCAGCAGGACATCCGCGAGGATCCTGCAGTGTGCGTGGATCTGTAGATCTGCAGGAGTACATGAAAGCGCAGGCAAAACGGTTTTCACAAGGCCGACGCATTCGCATCAATAAAAGTGGCTGTCTGGATCGATGCGAACTGGGTCCGGTGATGGTCATATACCCCGAAGGGGTCTGGTATCACTATCAAACCAAAGACGATATTGACGAGATTCTTGAGTCGCACGTGTTAAACGGAAAGACCGTGGCTCGTCTTCAGCTTAGCCCGGGGCAAAAGACGCTTCGGACCAATGAGCCGGTGCGGGTAGCACTCCGCGTGGCTGATATGCGCGAACTGGCGCATGATGTATGCCGCTACGAACTGGTGGCGCCAGACGGAAGTGATCTTCCCGCTTTTGAGGCGGGTGCGCATGTGGATCTCTTTACCGGGGCGGGGATGCGGCGCTCCTATTCGCTGGCGGGAGATCCTGACACCCGTCAGCGCTATGTCCTGGGTATCCGCCGTGAGGTGCCAAGTCGAGGCGGCTCAGACTGGCTGCTTGACCACCTATCGGTAGGCGATCGATTGGAGGCTAGTCTGCCCAGCAATAATTTTCCTCTTGATTGGTCGGCCAAGCGGCACATCCTCATTGCCGGTGGCATTGGTGTCACGCCGATGATGGCTATGGGTCGGGCGTTGCGCAGGGCAGGGGCCTCATGCCATCTTCATTTTTGTGCCCCCGATGAATCACGCGCGCCGTTTCTCAGTGAGGTAAAGGAAATTTTTGGATCTGAACTAAGCCTTTATTTCGATGGAGGCGATCCGTCAAAAGGGTTAAACCTCTCAGAGGTATTGGGTTCGCCAATCGAGGGAGATCACGTCTATGTCTGTGGTCCACCTGGCCTCGTAAGCGCAACCCGTGAAAGAGCGAGTCACTGGCCCAGTGGGTCGGTGCACTGGGAGCAGTTCGCTCCCGGGGTACCGGAATCAGCGCCACCGAATGAGCCCTTTGAGATTCTTCTGTCGCGCCAACAGGTCAAACTTCAGGTGAGCGAGGATCAGACCATTTTGGATGCGGTCCGCAAAGCCGGTATCGACATCGAATCGTCCTGTGAGGACGGTTTGTGCGGATGCTGTCGAGTCGGATTGTTGGGCGGTGTGCCCCAACACCGTGACGTGGTCCTGACGGATGCAGAGAAGGTCGCCAATCGGGAAATTCTGATTTGCATTTCCCGTGCAAAAAAGGGCGAAGTGCTCGTGCTCGATATTTAGGGCTGGGTTAGTAATCGAGAGAATTACCCTTCCGATTGCTCCAGCATGGCGGGGATATGCTCCTCCCAGCCGATGGCCATCACATGCACGCCTGCAGCTATGGCCCGCAAGTCGCGGATCGTCTGAGCCGCTATCTCTAGACTGATCTTAAGTACGCGGTCCTTGTCGTCGCCGGCTTCGGCGATGCGCTTAATTAAGGTCTCCGGTATATCAACACCCGGAATCTTCTCGTTCATGTATTGCGCCATCTTGACCGATTTAATCGGGATGATTCCGGCGAGAATTGGCTTTGTCGAGCCCGCCTTCTCTAGAAAAGCGGAAAAGCTATTGGCGTCATAGACCGCTTGAGTCTGAAAAAACTGCGCGCCGCCCTCTATTTTCCGATGAAGGTTGTCAATTTCTGCCTGAAGATCGCTTGCGCCCGGGTTGGCCACGGCGCCAGCAAAAAGATGGGTGCTTTGATTGAGCGCCGCGCCGCTCAAATCGGTTCCATTATTGAGAGCCTGTACTGCCTCCAGTAATTGGGAAGCGAAGAGATCAAAAACCGGTTTGGCATCCGGATGGTCACCGTTTTTAGGTGGATCGCCGCCCATGAAGACAACGTTGGGAATGCCCAGAGCGGAGGCGCCGAGGATGCTGGCCTGAATGGCCAACCTGTTCTTGTCCCTGGAAGTCATTTGCACAATCGGCTCGACGCCGTGATCCAGGAGAAGGTGGCCGACCGCTACGGGGTCCATCGCCATACGGGCCGCATGGGACTCCGTCAGATTGATCGCAGTAGCGTAGGGCTTTAAAAGTTCGGCCTTCGCAAAAAGCGGCCCTAGATCAGTGCCCTTGGGAGGGGTGAGTTCGCTGGTCACGACAAATGTCTTGGATGCCAGAGCGTCTGAGAGTTTGCTCATATAGTTGTGGTCCGTGAAATCAGATGAAGTCGCTCTGCGCAACGGGTATTGTTGATCTTAGGGCGCTCACGCCTCACGTCAAGAAAAAACTCGACATACGAGTGCCTTGCGTCGACATCATAAAATTATGGACTAGTTCGCCTTGCGGGAGTGAGTGAACGATAATCCGATCATGGATGATTCAGTATCTTCCCGTTCCACGCCCTCGTCGTCGTCTGAAACGAAGCCTCATATCGTTTTCGTGACGCCCGGCAAACTCGGCGACGGACTCATTTCGCTGGTGATCGCGAACGGTCTGGTTCGAGCAGGCCATCGGGTAACGGTTCGAAGTGATGTGGTTCATGATCTTCGCGAGTGGCTCCCACAGTTTGAGACCGGACCGGCGGTCGCGCACGATGAATTTCTTCACCTCCCCGATTCTTGCGACCTTTGCGTCATCGACTCGCAAGCGCCTAATTTGCAGCGTTCAGGCATTGACCTCAGGCCAACGTTGGCCCGGCGCTCGGCATTTTTCAGTCTCGCCCATTACGAGACGCCGCTCGATGGTCTTTTTGACCCGAGCACATTGCCGGAAAATTTGCGGGCCCGCCTCGAATCGTTGGTACCGCGGCATGGCTTGGTGCGCGATAAGTCAGAGCCAAACGCGGATATGGTCGCCCATGCCCTTGCGTTTTGTCGTCGGGAGATGGGCTTAACAGATCTTAAGAGTGAGATTGGTCTGGTGGCACCCTCGTCCATTAGGCGAGCGGCGTCGATGTCCTCCGGCAACGTCTCAGTTGTCATTTCGCCAACCAGTGGGAAGGAAAAGAAGAATTGGCGAGCCAATCGCTTTGTTGCGCTCGCGCAGTCCCTCGAGGCAATTGGGTGTAGATGCGTCTTCGCCGTCGCGCCGTCTGAAAAAGCGCTTTGGACCACAAATCTAGATGGGCGATTCTCGCTTGCGGATACCCGCAGCATCTCCGATCTCGCAGGACTGGTTTCAAGAGCAGCCGTCGTCGTTGCCAATGATTCTGGGACGGCCCATCTCGCGAGCGCGCTGGGCAAGGAAACGGTCTGCATTATCTCCAGTCGAGATCGTTTTTATACATGGCGACCGGGCTGGAAGCCTGCCGCGCTGGTCTCTCCGCGTATTCCCATTCGCAGCGTGTCAGGGCTATGGCCTTTTTTCGTTAGTCCGTCGCAGGTGTTCAGAGAAGTCAACCAAGCGCTTAAACAAGTCATGGGTCAGGAGGCCATATGAGCGGTCCGTTGACAGGTATTCGGGTGATTGAGATGGCAGGCCTGGGTCCGGCGCCTTTTTGCGCGATGCTGCTGTCTGATATGGGCGCAGATGTCATCCGAATTGATCGACCGGGTGGCTCCAATCCGCTCGGCCTGGATATCGATTTGCTAAACCGGGGCAGGCGATCGGTTGCTCTAGATCTCAAGTCGTCAGAGGGCGTGAAGCAATGCCTTAAGTTGGTGTCGCGCGCCCACATCCTGATCGAGGGGTTTCGACCCGGTGTTATGGAGCGGCTCGGTCTGGGACCAGATGTCTGCCTCACGAAAAATCCCCAGCTGATTTACGGGCGCATGACCGGTTGGGGTCAGCAAGGCCCTCTTGCCCACGCGGCTGGGCACGATATTAATTACATAGCGCTTTCAGGAGTCCTCGATAGCCTGGGCTCGGAGCGGCAGGTTTTACCGCCATTGAATCTCGTGGGTGACTTTGGCGGTGGCGCGATGTATTTGGCTTTTGGTGTGGTGTGCGCGTTGCTGGAGGCTCGCCAGTCTGGTCAGGGTCAGGTTGTGGACGCGGCCATGGTTGATGGCGCCGCTCATTTAATGACCATGATGTATGGCCTGCTTCATAACAAGCAATGGACCGATCAGCGTGAGGACAATCTCCTGGATGGCGGCGCGCACTTTTACGGGGCATACGAATGTGCCGATGCGAAGTGGATCGCCATCGGTGCTATCGAGCCGCCTTTTTACAAGCTGCTTCTCAAGGCATTGGGTTTATCGAATGATGCGCAGGCTCAAAGCCAGGAGCGGTCCAACTGGAAACCGATGCGCTCTCGGTTTGAGGCAATTTTCAAGACTCAAACGCGCAGCTATTGGTGTGAGCAGATGGAGGGAACGGATATCTGTTTTTCGCCGGTCCTCGGTATGTCTGAGACCAGTGCGCATCCGCATAATCAGGCTCGCCAGGCATTTATCGAGGCCTTTGGCGTGACACAGCCCGCGCCGGCACCCCGATTCTCCCGAACGCCTGGAGAAATTAAGCGCCCACCGCCCCAGCCCGGCGAGCACACCATCGAAGTATTCGAAGACTGGGGTATCAAGTACGAGCGTTAACTATCAGCCAATGGAGAGCTCGCACCGGCAGGATTTCAGGTAGTGTCGGTATCGAGCAATAAAGGTATTTAGCTTTAACCGTTACGACAGGATATGAAATGAAAGCATTCCATGAAAAACGCGTCATCATCTCAGGCGGAAGTCGAGGCATTGGTTTAGCCATCGCCAAGCGGTTGGCATCGGAAGGAGCACGTATTGCTATCCTCGCCAAGACCGCCGAACCCCATCCCAAGCTTCCGGG
>RGTL01000105.1 GCA_010025385.1 Gammaproteobacteria bacterium
ATGGGGCGCTGCGGCGAGGTGGACGAGATCGCCAGCATTGCCCTCTTTCTTGCCAGCGATGAGTCCTCGTATATCACAGGACAATGCATTTATGCAGACGGTGGACGGATGGCGCTTAACTACACGGTGCCCGTTCCCGACTGATTTGCTCGACGAATTGCCGTTAGGATCCCTGCCGACTTAACTCGTGCACGGCGTCAACGAGCACCCTGACATGCTCCGGGTTAACCCCTGGCGTGACGCCATGACCAAGATTGAAAATATGTCCTGGACCCGGCCCAAAATCCGAGAGCACGTCCGACACGGCTGCCCGGATGCGCTCTGGCGAGGCGTATAGCACGGCTGGGTCGAGGTTACCCTGAAGGGCGACCTGATCTTGCACGGCCAGACGCGCCTCGCTAAGGGACGTGGTCCAATCACAGCCGATGGCATCGCAACCGATCGAGACAATCCGAGATAGCCACTGACCCATCACGTACGCGAGCTCTTTCTCCGGGTCGGGCACGCCCAGGGCATCGATCTCAGCGGTGGATCGAATCGGTCTAGCAAAGCGCGGTCCCTCACCTTCATGAAGAGTAAGCCCAAGGCCCATCGCGTCAGGGATGGTCAGAATATCGGAGAACAAAATCGCCGCGTCGAGATCAAAGCGCTCCAGCGGCTGAAGCGTTACCTCGCACGCCAGTTCGGGCGTCTTACACAGTGTGAGGAAATTCCCTGCCCGCTCGCGGGTCGCGCGGTACTCGGGAAGATAGCGCCCGGCTTGCCGCATGATCCAAATAGGCGTGCAATCGACGGGCTCGCGCCGGAGCGCACGGAGGAGACGATCGTTAGTCAGCGCGTTCGGGATCATCACGCGACCACAGCCGCTGTAATCTCGAATTGCAGCTCAATCGCGCTCTGGCGGGGGTTGGCAGCATCTCGAATCGGTCTGCCCACGACAAGAAAATCGGCACCGTCCATCAGCGCCTGACGCGGTGTCACCGCTCGTTTTTGATCGTCATCATGGGCGCCCGGTCGGATACCCGGCGTTACGATCAATCCGTCATCGCCCAGCGTCTGCCGCAGCATAGCCGCCTCCTGTCCAGAAGCGACAACGCCCGCGCAGCCACTTTGAAGGGCTCGACGTGCACGGGAGCACACCAGCTCTGGAATGTCACAATCAAAGCCGAGGTCGCGCATGTCTGCGGCGTCGAGACTTGTGAGTACGGTAACAGCCAGAATGTTCACGTCACCGGCCGCCTGCGCCGCAGCGCGCATCATGGCGTCGTTGCCATGCACGGTAGCGAACGTAATACCTCGTCCACTTAATTGACCCACGGCACGACCGACCGTGGCTGGAACATCAAAAAACTTGAGGTCCACGAAGACGTGCTTATTCCGTGCCGTCAGCCAATCCACGATGCCGAAGCCATCCGCGCCCGTGAAAAGCTCAAGACCGACCTTATAAAAGGTCACCGCATCGCCAAGGGTCTCAACAAGATCTCTGGCTTCGGCATTTGTGGGTACATCGAGCGCAACAATCAGACGTTGCGAGTTCTTTATCTCGCGGCGATGCATGATGCTCAAGGTCAGCGAGCCGCAGTCGCGCGATTCTCAGCGGTCGCGTCTAGAAGATAACGGTTAACGGCCTCCGCTACCTCACGCCCCTCATGGATAGCCCAGACCACCAGCGATTGTCCTCGGCGACAGTCGCCGGCAGCAAAAATTGGCGCAGACCCGCATTGGTAATCGGGCGCTGAAGCGAGAAAATTCGAGCGACCGTCTTTCTCCAAACGCAACTGCTCTGCCAGAGCGCTCTCAGGCCCGGTGAATCCCATGGATAAAAACACAAGGTCGCAGGGCCAGTCCTTCTCTGATCCGGCCACCTCGCTGAACGGCGCGTGCTCCGACGGCGTACTCCAGTCGACTTGCACCGTACGTACCCCCGAAACCTCACCGGCGTCATTTGTCAGGAAATTTTTAGAAAGAAGGCTATAACTTCGCGGGTCGTCTCCGAATTTATGTTTCGCCTCAGTGTGCGCATAATCGCTTCGGAGGATCAGCGGCCACTGAGGCCAGGGATTCGTCGGGCCACGATCCGCCGGCGGACGATTGAGCAATTCAAAATTGACGACGCTGGTGCAGCCCTGACGAAGCGCCGTGCCGATGCAGTCCGCTCCCGTATCGCCGCCCCCAATTACCACCACGCGCTTGCCCTCGGCGGAAATAGCCGTCTGCGTGCCGTCCATGAGGCCTTTGGTGCTTCGAGTCAGATATTCCATCGCAAAGTGAATACCTTTTGCGTCTCGACCCGGGATCGGCAAATCTCGCGGCGTCGTGGCACCTACCGTCAACACGACGGCATCAAAATCTTTCTGGAGGTCCTCCACCGGCACATAGCGCGGAGGGGAGCCCATCTCCTGCATGATGGTATTCACGTGACTTTCGGCGATGTCGACCTGCGTTCCCACGTTAACACCGGTGATGAACTCGATCCCTGAGCCCCGTAACAACTCAACCCGACGATCCACCAGCGCTTTTTCGAGCTTCATGTTGGGGATACCGTAGATCAGCAAACCGCCGATACGATCGGCCCGCTCATACACGCAGACCTGATGCCCAGCCTGATTCAACTGATCCGCCGCCGCCAGGCCCGCCGGTCCTGATCCAACCACCGCGACCTTGAAGCCTGATCGTTTTTGAGGCGGAGGGCAGGTCACCCAGCCCTCGGTAAATCCCCGATCGACAATCGCCTGCTCGATATTTTTTATCGTGACAGCAGGCTCGGTTATGCCGAGCACGCAGGCTCCCTCGCAGGGGGCGGGGCAGACACGCCCGGTAAATTCCGGGAAGTTATTCGTAGCGTGCAGTCGATCAAGTGCAGCGCGCCATTCGCCCTGATAAACGAGATCGTTCCATTCCGGAATCAGGTTATCAACAGGGCATCCATCCGCCGACTGGCAGAACGGTACGCCGCAGTCCATGCATCGTGCGCCTTGTGTTTGGAGGTGCTTGGTATCACCAACGGAGAAAATCTCATTGAAGTCATGCAGCCGTTCCGCCTCGTTCCGATACGGAACAATACTTCGGGGAAACTCCTTAAAGCCAGTTACCTTTCCCATATCAGTTCACGCTATCCAATTGCTCAGGCGGCACCCTGCTCGGTGGTCTTCTCATCGTGAAGAGTGGACTCTATCTCCGGGTCGTGACTCTGCCGCTCTAGTAAGACGCGCTTGTAATCACGCGGCATGACTTTAACGAAACGGGCGAGCGAAGTTTCCCAGTTATTGATCAGTGCCTCCGCGATGACGGACCCGGTCCACTGGTGATGTTCCTCTAAAAGATCCAAAAGTTCGGCTGCCTCGTCTGCATGTTCAATTTGGTCCAGATCGACCATATCCTGATTACAGTTGCGGGCGAACGTCTCCCGGTCATCGGCTAACACGTAGGCAATGCCTCCCGACATCCCGGCCGCAAAATTACGCCCGGTCGGGCCCAGCACCACCACTCGGCCGCCAGTCATATACTCACAGCCATGGTCACCCACACCCTCGACCACGGCCCGCGCGCCGCTGTTGCGAATCGCAAAACGCTCTGCCGCTAGCCCGCGGAAAAACGCCCGGCCACTCGTGGCGCCATATAACACCACGTTCCCAATCAGTACGTTCTCTTCTGGAACAAAGATACTGTCTACCGGCGGATAAATGGCGAGGCGCCCTCCAGATAAACCCTTGCCGACATAATCATTGGCGTCGCCGCTAAGTTCGAGCGTGATGCCGTGGGCCAACCAAGCGCCAAAGCTTTGCCCTGCAGAGCCGGAAAACCGCGCATGGATCGTCCCATCCGGTAAGCCCGCCTCGCCCCAGCGTTTGACCACCTCATGACTGAGCATGGCGCCGACCGTCCGATTCACGTTGCTGATCGGCAGATCAAAACTAACCGCCTTAGCGTCTCGAATCGCATCCTCACTGAGCTTAATGAGATGCGTGTGATCCAGAGCCTGATCAAGCCCATGATCCTGGGGCTTCTGGCAATACACGCCCACTTTGGCGTGTGCCTTTTTAGCCGGGGCAAGTAAGCCCGTGAGATCAAGACCTCCGGCCTTCCAATGCGATACGGCAGAGGCCGATTCGATGACGTCGGTTCGGCCAACCATATCGATAAACCGGCGAAAACCCAATCCCGCCATAATTTCGCGTGCTTCCTCAGCAACAAAAAAGAGGTAATTCACCACGTGTTCAGCCACGCCCTTGAATTTTTGTCGCAATACCGGATCCTGAGTAGCGATCCCCACCGGGCAGGTGTTGAGGTGGCATTTACGCATCATGATGCAGCCGAGTGCGATCAAAGGTGCGGTGGAGAAACCAATCTCTTCCGCCCCGAGCAAGGCGCCGATCACTACATCCCTGCCCGTTTTGATGCCGCCGTCCGTCTGCAGCACAACGCGACTGCGCAGATCATTCATGACCAGGGTCTGATGGGTTTCTGCGATGCCCAACTCCCATGGCAACCCGGCATGCTTGATGCTGGTTAAAGGCGATGCTCCAGTCCCTCCGCTGTCCCCCGAAATCAGAATATGGTCCGCGTGGGCCTTGGCTACGCCGGCCGCAATCGTTCCAACGCCCACCTCAGACACCAGCTTGACGCTGACCCGGGCGCTGGGATTCGTGTTCTTGAGGTCATAGATCAGCTGCGCCAGATCCTCGATCGAATAAATATCATGATGGGGGGGCGGGCTGATGAGTCCAACCCCTGGCGTTGAATAGCGGATTCGAGCGATCGTTTCATCGACTTTCGTTCCCGGCAGTTCACCGCCCTCACCGGGTTTGGCGCCCTGGGAAATTTTGATTTGAATTTCGTCTGCATTTGCCAGATACCAGGCGGTGACCCCGAAACGACCCGAAGCGACCTGCTTGATCGCCGAGCGTTTCAGATCGCCGTTGGGCAGCGGCTTGAACCGTTGAGGGTCTTCGCCTCCCTCTCCCGTGTTGCTTTTTCCGCCCACACGATTCATAGCGATCGCGAGCGTCTCGTGCGCCTCGGGCGAGATCGACCCAAAACTCATAGCGCCGGTACAAAACCGCTTTACAATTTCTGCCGCAGACTCGACTTCTTCGATGGGGACCGCGGATCCGGCAATACCCTCACGCAACTGCATAAGACCGCGCAAGGTACAGCGACCCGTGGCCTCAGAATTTATTGCGTCCGCGAATTCCCGGTAGGCCTCCTGACTGTTCTGCCGAGTGGCCCGCTGTAACGTAGCGATAGATTTGGGTTCCCAGGCATGCTTACGACCACCTGATCGCCAGTGATACTCGCCCGGATTCGGCAACGTAACGACGTTATCCCGAGGCACCTCGGGGTAACCCAGCTCATGCCGACGCAACATCTCATCAGCCAGTACGTCAAAACCAACGCCCTGCAGCCGACTGGCGGTCTCCGTAAAACATAACTCGATGACATCGTCTCTTAGACCCACCGCCTCGAAAATCTGCGCACCCTTGTAGGACTGCAGCGTCGAGATTCCCATCTTGCCCATCACCTTAAGCATCCCCTTGGCAACGCCTTTGCGGTAGGCCTTCACGACGGAGGCATCATCAGGGAATTTCTCAGCAGCAAGCTTACCTTCGCGTCTGGCGTGCCAGAGCGCCTCAAATGCGAGATAGGGATGAATCGCATCAACGCCAAATCCGACCAAGAGGCAGTGATGATGAACTTCGCTTGCTTCGCCGGTTTCGACAATGAGACCGATTCGGGTGCGCTTTGCACAGCGCACCAGATGCTGGTGTGCTGCACCCGCTGCGAGTAACGTGCTCACCGCCACGCGATCGTGCCCTACCGCCCGATCGGAAAGCACCACGAGATTGACGCCGGCATCCGCAGCTTGTTCAGCTTCGGTGCAGATTCGATCAATGGCAGGTCGTAATCCGTCGTTGCCCTCGTGACGATCAAAGGTGATATCAATAACCTGAGTGCGCCAGCCTCGATAATCAAGGGTCTTTATCGCCGCCATGTTCTCGTGAGTGAGAATCGGATGAGGCAATCGCAGCCGATGGCAATGCGCTTGTGTCGCCTCCAGAAGATTTTGCTCGGGCCCGATGTAACACTCCAGCGACATGATCACATCCTCTCGGATGGAGTCGATGGCTGGATTGGTGACCTGGGCAAACAGCTGTTTAAAGTAATCGTACGGAAGGCGGGGCTGATCCGATAGGCAGGCTAGCGCAGAATCGTTACCCATCGAGCCAATGGGATCCCGCTCTTCGTTCACCAGCGGGATCAACATAAAATGAAGGGACTCGCGCGTGTAGCCAAAAGCCCGAAGTCGCGGGATCAAGGCGCTCTCATCCAAACCCGGGATCTGAGATGGCTTTGGCAACTCTGACAATTCGATGCGCTGATGGGTCAACCATTGCTGGTACGGCCGCTGGCGCGCCAGATCGCTCTTGATTTCCTCATCAGGAACGAGGCATCCCTTTTCGAAATCAACCAAAAACATCCGTCCCGGCTGCAATCGGCCTTTTTCCCGAATGATCTTCGGGTCCAGTTTCAGCACACCTACTTCGCTCGCCATGATCACCCGATCGTCCGTCGTCACGTAATAGCGACTGGGACGCAGCCCATTTCGATCCAAAACGGCGCCAATACATCGACCATCCGTAAACGTGACCGAGGACGGGCCATCCCAAGGCTCCATCATGGACGAGTGGTACTCGTAAAAAGCGCGTTTTTCTGCATCCATCGATTCGTGCTTTTGCCACGCCTCGGGGA
>RGTL01000106.1 GCA_010025385.1 Gammaproteobacteria bacterium
TGATGACGATCTTTTTCGCAGGCCCATCTGAGGCCGTAATCTTGTGCGGAAGATCGCTTTCGCGGGCCGTTGCCGGATTCTGCACGCAGTAGCCGTAGTTCGAGCAGTATGTCGCGCCGACGCAGGTGCGAATTCGATCTTCCTCGCCTCGGGTTAATTTATCCACAATATAGGGGTCAGCGATATGGCCGCGCGTCATACCGACCATGTCAACAATATTCTCTGCAATGGCGTGCCGGGCTGTGGCAAGGTCGTTGATTCGAGTGGCATGAAGAATGGGCAAGTTCACCTCGCTCCGAAAATGAGCCACTTGCCCAAGAAACGGGGCTAGCGGGGCGGCCATACCGGGCATATAGCTGGTGAGACGAGGGAGGGTATCGATCTTCCCTGAAACAAGATTGAGGAAGTCGAGAACGCCGTCGTCCTGAAGTTTCTTCGCAATTTGAATGTTGTCGCTGATCGATAAGCCCGAGGTGTCATGATCGTGCTCGGTCATCGTCATTCGAATCCCAAGCAGGAAATCTTCGCCTACGGCCTCCCGCATCGCTTCGTACACCATTCGCCCGAACCGCATGCGATTGTCGAGACTGCCGCCATATTTATCTTTGCGCTGATTGGTTGCCGGTGACCAGAACTGATCAATCAGGTGTCCTGAGGCAATAACCTCTAGCCCATCCAGGCCGCCTTCCTGGCAGCGCCGAGCCGCGGCCGCGAAGTCTCTGACGATGCGAAAGATGTCTTCCTCATCCATTGCGCGCGGGAAACCGCGATGCAGAATTTCCCGGGTCCCGGAAGGTGCAACGATAGGCACCCATAAGCCGGCGTTTGCGTTCGTGCGCCTGCCGAGGTGTGTGATCTGGGTCATCAGAAGAGCGCCTTGTTGATGAAAAAAGGCGGAGAGTTCTTCAAAAAATGGAACGATGTGATCGTCGATTATCAACTGATCAAAAACAGGCGCTGTATCGACCGATACGGTCCCAGAGCCTCCAACGAAGGAAAGCCCAATACCGCCCTTGGCTTTTTCCATCTGGTACCGAAGCGTCGTCTCTGTTGCCCTACCGTGAACGGCGTGACTTAGGGCATGACCGCTGCTGAAGATTCGGTTTTTGACGACGCGCGTGCCAAGACTGAAGGGTTGAAGTAAAGGATCATTGGAGTTCTGAACTGACGCCACGCGTGGACTCCTGCGAGAAGTTATCGGCTTTCTTGCTGATGTGCACGCACGAAATCAGCAAGACTGTGAAACGTGACAGCAACGGTCGGCATATCGCCTGGGTTCATGGTCGCGCCAAATCCTTCGTCGTCATGTCTTCGATATATCCAGCAGTTGGCGAGACCATGCCTATTTGCCGGCCCATGATCGTGAAACATGCTCTCGGCCACGTGAAGAATCTCATGTTTTTCAATACCGCGTTTTTCAAGCGTCTCAATGAGATAGTCAAAGTTTCGATCGTTTGGCTTATAGCTTCCAATATCCTCAGCGGTAAAAACACCGTCAAAGCGGACGCCCAGCTGTGCGTTTGATCCTGAAAAGCTCGCGTTATCGGTATTCGTCAGTACGGCCAGTTGAAAATGATTCTTCAAGTAGGCAAGCGACGAGGCGCTGTCTTTAAAGGCCGGCCACTGTCCAACGGATTCTCCGTACCGAACGCAATCGGACCAATCCGCAGGAACTTTCCAATATTCGGCGAGGCGGCGATACACCACCGCCAGGAGCTCAGCGTATTTCTTTGAGGGTGTCCATCGCTGTGTGGTTGATTCGAAATACGCGTGGGCCTCGAGTATTTCGTTTCGGCTGAGTGCTGGCGTGATTTGGGATGTCAGTGGCTTTAACGCGTTCACCATACCGGTTTCCCAGTCAATCAAGGTGCCATAAACATCAAAGGTCAGAATCTTGTAATCGGAGAGCTTCATAGTGTGGGTATGGGCTCTGGCTTAGAGCCATTTAAAGGTGCGGCTTTATTCTAGTAACAATAAAGTCTTTGGGGTTATTTTTCTGATCACAAACTAGCGGTTATGATGATCCTTCATTTTCTAGTTTGTGCCCCCTTATGAGATCGAACCGGATCAAAAACGGCGAAGCTTTTCGATGCCAGCCGAGCGTGGGTCGGCTTTGTGTGTTCCTTATGGCGGGTATTGCGGTAGCAGGATGTAGCTCGACTAAATACGCAGGTCCTGGCACGGTACAGGATTTTGCAACCGCAAGAACCGAGTGCTACAGCACGTTGAAATCGACGGCAGATAATGAACCCACGGTGAACTGTGGAGCCTGGACCGCTTGTCTGATATCAAAGGGGTATGTTCTGGATAAGAATGGCGAGTTCGATGTGGATGAATTGGGGATGAAGATCTCCTGCACTGAATAAGGCGTTACGCAAGGGTCTTCATAAATCCATCGACTGCAAATCAAAGGGAGAGACGGGTATGGGTAAATTCAGTAACGTGGTGCGCTTTAAGGTAAAAGAAGGCGCCGTTGAGAATTTTGAGCAGCATTTTCAGGGGCGCGAGGCTTTGCCGGGTATGCTGGGTCAGATATTGATCAAGACCGGCGACCGAACATTTTGCGCCGTTGGGACCTGGGAGTCCGAAAGCGCGATTGCAGCAGCGAGACCTCAAATGATTGAGTTTCTCGATTCCATGCGAGACCTTCTGGAGGAGTTGTCGCCAGAGCTTGGTGTCACAGATCCTGTTTCAGGGCCGATTGTCGCCGAGATGTAGTGCGAGGGCGCTCTACCATCGGTGGGTGGGAGCGCACAGATCTACCAGAGCGCCTTCTGCAATGTCAGGCTGATCAATGCGCGCTTCCCGAACACACCGCTGATAGGGTGAAAGCGCATAGTAAACGCCTGCCAGAATACCAAGCACGATCGAAACCAACACGAGTTTCTTCAATTGTCGCTGGGAAATTTTGCGGCCGGCCATCGTAGCGTGTGCCCTCATGCACCCTACAGCAGTATGCTTGGAACGAGCGACTTTGGTATGTGGCTCATCCTCTGAGCCACTCACCGGCTAATCTTACCTGATGCACGAAAACGATCGTCCTCTGGCGCTGATCATGAGCGTATGCGAGTCTATGATGGCTCGAGGTGTTGATATTGAGGACATTCGGTTTTTGTTAACCCCTACAGAGTTCGATGCCTGGACAAAAGAGGCCAACCTGCGATGGCGCCTGACGAAACCTCTGGATTCCATACATGGCCCAAGGCGCAAGCGACGAAACCGCAAAGACGGCAAACCGCGACCCGGTTAAGTCGCACGAAGCGCTGAGTCTATCGTGTGATCATTGTCTCTCGACCAGAACGCGTATGGGCGGTATGCCGTGATGTCCGGCGGGGGTTTCGGAGTTTTATTGCTCTGGTTAGTTTAGCGGGCTTTTATCTCTGGCCAACACCGTCGGTAACCGCAGGGGACCGGGTTCTGGATCAAGTCAGCGATGCGTCGGTCCAGCAATATGGGGCGAAGCTCCTCGCGCGCATTCCACATAATCCCTCGCACTTCACCCAGGGTCTTGCGTTTGGTCGAGGCGCGCTATGGGAGAGTACCGGACATTACGGAAAATCCCAACTGATTCAGTACCCGTGGGCGAGCGGGAGTACAAAGATTCAACCGACTGCGCAACTTCAACTGCGCTCTGATGAATTCGGAGAAGGGCTCACGATTCTTGGCGATACCGTCTACCAATTGACCTGGAAAGAAGGAAAGGTTCATCGATATCAGATTGCAGAGACGACAATAACGCCGTTGCCCAGTTGGCCGAATGATAAGCAGGGATGGGGTCTCACTACCGACGGCACCTATCTCATCGCATCGGATGGGTCCGATGTCCTGTATTTTCACTCTCCGGTAGATTTTTCTATGGTTAAGAGCATTCCCGTGCGGCTTGCAGGGGCATCAATCAGTCGCTTGAATGAGCTTGAATGGATCAACGGCCGTATTTGGGCCAATGTATGGGGTAGCGACAACCTGGTAATTATTGACCCGGATACCGGCAGGGTCACGGGGGTCGTCGATTGCCGTCAGCTTGTCGATGACGCGAAACGTTCCCACGCCGGGGCGGGTGTTTTAAACGGCATTGCGTGGGACGTCAGAAGCGAAGCACTGCTGCTCACGGGTAAACACTGGCCGTGGATATATCGCGTGTCATTGGTTGAACACAAAAATAAGCCGTAGTGTCCTGAGCTACAACTTAGTGTCTTGCGCTAAAAGGTTGTTGCCTCGATCTGAAGATAGACGTGCGATAGATCGCGCCGGAGTTTCTCCTCAAGGCCGGGGTAGCGAGATTTGAAAGGCTCTAACGCCTTAGATACCGTTGGGAGCATTTCAAAATCACTTAAGCCTTTTTCGATCCCCTCCTCAACCGATTGCCATAGCGCGTTGAGTAAGCTCAGAAGCTGGGTGATGCCTTCTTTATCCGTTACCGATCCATGACCGGGAACCACCGCGATCGGATCAAGAGCCTCAAGCCGCGGCAGAATCTCAAGCCACCGGGCAAGATCACCCGCGTTGGTTGAGGGCATCCGATCGGAGTAGATCACATCACCCGAGAGCAGTACGCGTTCCTCAGGCAACCAGGCCATGAGGTCACCCGGCGAATGGCCGCCGCCGGAAAGTATCAGCTCGACGTTAAGGTTGCTGATGCTCAGGATGTCATCTTTATTAATAATTTTATTCGGCGTTTTAATTTCTGACCGTTGGGTAATTCCTCCGGTCATATCGTTGAACAGGGCAACCCAGCGTGCACCATCATTCGCAATCAGCTCGGCGACGGGTGCGCTAGCGATGATCGTCTCTACCGTGTCGGAGAATGCGGCATTTCCTAGCCAATGATCGCCATGGGCGTGTGAATTCACAATCCACCGAACAGGCTTATCGGTAATTGAGCGAATTGCGTTCTTTGCGGCAAGGCCAATGGCTTCGGAACTTCCGCTATCAAAGAGCAAGACTCCGTCTTTCGCCACGACAAACGCCATATTGGAGTTCCAGCCTCCGTTTTCTGGGTTCGGCAACTCTCGAGAGGGAGTGATAAGCGCAAAAACGCGCTCTGAAACCTTCTCGACGCGCATGGGATAGTCAAACGCAAAGACGCATGCAAGGCCCGGGCCAGCCAGCAGGCCCACACTTATAGCCAACTTACCGATCCGCTTTGGTATCTTGATTTGTTTAAGCATGCGTTTCATGTCTTTATTGCTTCCATTGTCCAAATGCGCTTTTCTCTCCGTAAAAACTGATCGAGAATCAAGTCGCACGTCAGCGGGTGGTGATAGCGCGCAGTTGCTTCAGTCGGCCGCTCCAATCCTGGGTAAATTCGTCCATGGGCGGGCGGGTGCCGTCGAGATCATCAAAACCATACTCATGCGCCAAGGCAACCACGGGAATGATTTCCCCTGATCGGGCCTTTACCTTTGGATCCGCCGCAAGATGGGCGATCGCGCGCCCGGTGAACTCGGGCGAGTCAGATTCGCCCAGGTCTGTCTCGGATACCTCTATACCGAGGTCCGAATTGTCGTTGGCCATCAGCATCCATTCGGTACGAACCCAGCGTGGCCAGATAGACAGACAGCTGACGCCGGTATCCTTCAGATCAAATGCGGTAGCCTCGGTTAATCGGTCCACTGCGGCCATAGCCATCCTAAAAAGCGGGTGGTAGTAGTTAATCTTGGAGGCGCCGGCCGAAATATTTACGATTAACCCCACTTTCTGGGGAACCATGATCTTAGCCACTTCATGAATTGCAAGGTATTTGCCGCGCACGCCCACCTCCATCATCGCGTTCCAATGCGAATCGTGATGATCAAGGATAGAGCCTGAGTAACGGTCAGGAAAACCCATTGCGCAATTTACCAAGAGGTCAACTTTTCCGTGATCTCGACTGACGCAGTCGATCAACTGCTTAATGCTGTAATGATCAAGTAGGTCAACCGGGTGCGCCGATGCCTTGCCGCCTGCCGAACGAATCGCAAAAACCTGTTTGTTAAGCGACCCGGGGATTTTTGGCCCGTTCGGACCGAATCGGGGACCGTCCGCCTCATCGAGTGTGCGAGCGGCGAGAATCACATGAGCGTCCTGGGCCGCCAGTTCTCGGGCGATTCCTGCGCCGATACCGCGACTGGCGCCGATGATGAGAGCGATCTTTCCGCTAAGCATTGAAATTACTGGCAGGGGTGAGCGTCTGGGCGAGTTTCGTCACAGAGCATGACCTGCTTAAGTTGGTCAGTTGCTTCATCTGCCAGCGGTTGCTCCATCTGATGGGAGAAGACGGCAAAAGCAAATTGCGCGGTGTAAAAGCCGTGCGCTCCGGATATGCCCTTGAAGTAGGTGAACTCAGGTTTGCCGGTCATGGGATTGTCCGGGCAGTACAGATACCAAACCGCGGTGGCGTATCCATTTTCCGTACCAGAATAGAGCACGCGTCCGCCGAAAGCCGGGCAGGCGGATTCCCACTGTTTTGCAATTTCCTCGAAGAAGATCAGCGGATCCAGATAGGAAAGACCTGCAGAGTCCGTTAGGGTGAACATCTTGGACCAGTTATCAAGGCTCTCGCCCGGGGGAATCCACTCCTGAATGCGATAGTCGCCTCGCGTTTCCTGAAATTTCAGCTCGA
>RGTL01000107.1 GCA_010025385.1 Gammaproteobacteria bacterium
AGTATCGAAGAGCGCGTCAAAAAAATCGTAGTTGAGCAGCTCGGTGTCAGCGAGGACCAAGTCACCCCGGATGCCTCCTTTGTTGATGATCTGGGTGCCGATTCCCTGGATACCGTCGAGTTGGTGATGGCGCTTGAAGAGGAATTTGATGCCGAAATTCCGGACGACGAGGCCGAAAAGATAACCACCGTCAAACAGGCGGTCGAATTTATCCAGGCAAACGCCAGCGCCTAAATTTCTCTCCACTTTCCAAAAACATCGAAGCCGTCTGATGCAAACGCCTCAGACGGCTTCGTCTTTTTGAGCCTACTATGTTGAATCCCAGAAAAGTCGTGATCACCGGTCTTGGGTGTATTTCGCCGGTCGGTATCGACGTGGCATCCACCTGGGAGGCGCTTGTCGCTGGAAAGAATGGAATCGGTCCGGTAACGCATTTCGACGCCTCGGATATCGCCACCCAGATTGCCGGCGAAGCGACGGGCTACAACCCGGAGACTCGGCTTGCGCCAAAAGAGGCTCGTCGGATGGACCGCTTCATTCAACTTGGACTTTGTGCAGGACTTGAAGCATTCGAGGATAGTGGGATCGATCTTGATAGCGCAGATCGGGATCAAATTGGCGTCTTGATTGGCGCGGGTATAGGCGGTCTCGGCACCATAGAAGAGACCACGCGTTTGTTGCTCGAAAAGGGCGCACGGAAGGTATCACCTTTTTATATACCGAGCAGCATTATCAATATGGTCTCGGGCAATCTGTCGATCACGCTTGGGCTTCGGGGCCCCAACCTCGCTGTCGTCACCGCCTGCACGACAGGAACGCACGCAATTGGTGAAGCCGCTCGCATGGTTGCGCTGGGTGATGCGGAGGTAATGATTGCCGGCGGCACCGAAGCGGCCATTACGCCAACGTCGTTAGCGGGTTTTGCCGCTGCGAAGGCCCTTAGCCGCCGAAATCACGATCCAGCGCGAGCCAGTCGTCCGTGGGACGTCGAGCGCGATGGATTCGTAATGGGAGAAGGAGCCGGGATTCTCGTCCTCGAGTCGGAGTCGCATGCAAAGGCGCGCGGTGCCCGAATCTACGCGGAGCTCTCGGGTTACGGCGTCAGCGGCGATGCGCATCATATGACCCAGCCGGCACCGGGAGGGGAAGGTGCGGCCCGATGCATGGCCAACGCCCTGCGAAACGCCGAGATGAATCCGGATGAAATAAGCTATGTCAACGCCCACGGCACCTCCACGCCGCTTGGCGATATTGCCGAAACCATGGCCCTAAAGCGTGTGTTCGGCGACCACGCAAAGTCCCTTATGGTGAGTTCGACGAAGTCGATGATCGGTCATCTTCTTGGAGCCGCCGGTGGTGTGGAAGCGGTGGCTACTGTAAAGAGCCTTTATCATCAGATTATTCCACCCACTATTAATCTTGATTCCCAAGACCCCGAGTGCGACCTTGATTACGTTCCACATCAGGCCAGAAACGCTGAAATGCATGCCGCGCTGTCCAACTCATTTGGCTTTGGGGGCACAAATGGAACGCTGGTATTCAGACGCGTCTAACGACCGCGAATCCAAAAAGGGCTAGCCACCCGGCGCTGCCATGAAGCTGTTGCCCACATGGTCTTGGCCTGCGAAAGCGCTGACGACCTGCGTCTGCGCCATCTTCATCAGCTGCGCAGGCGCCTCCATGCTGTTTCTTTACCAGTCGGTCCGCGATCCGTTTGATCAACCCGACCGGTTCCTGCACATTCCGACAGGCGACGGTCTATCGAAGATTGCCCGTCAGTTCGTAGACCTGCAGTTGATCTCGCAAGCCTGGCCCATTCTCGCCTGGGGTGTTCTGAGCGGTGTGTCGCGCTCGCTACAGGCGGGGGAGTATCTCGTGGAGACCGGTATGACCCCGGCGCAGGTGCTCGGGAAAATTGGGCGTGGTGAGGTATTTCAAAGGCGGGTTACGATTCTGGAGGGGCTCACCTATCATCAACTGCTCGAACGACTGCAAAAAGCCCAACGCCTCGATCGCGTGCTCGAAAACACCCCCGCGGGGGAGATTCATGCTGCCATCGGACACCCGTACGGCACGCTCGAGGGGTCCTTTTACCCCGATACCTATCACTATGGCGCCGGGGATTCTGATCTTGAACTGCTCGCCCGGGCCAGCGAAAAAATGCGGCGGGAGCGAGAGGCAGCTTGGTCTGTGCGCGCAGCCGACCTGGCAATCGACTCACCCTACGAGGCGCTGATTCTGGCCTCGATCATCCAGAAAGAGGCGATGCGGGTCGAGGAGATGTCAGTGATCAGCGGCGTGCTGCACAATCGGCTAAAGCTCGGCATGCGGTTGCAAGTGGACCCTACCGTGATTTACGGCCTCGGGCCGGGATTCAAGGGAAAGCTGCGGAGAAAGCACCTTAGGAAAGACACACCCTACAATACCTATACCAGGAACGGGCTACCGCCAGGCCCCATAGCATCACCCGGGAGAGAGGCGCTCTTGGCTGCGGTCCAACCCAGCCAAACCCCGTACCTTTACTTCGTGGCCAAAGGCGATGGCACGCACCATTTTTCAAGCACGCTCGCCGAGCATAACCGCGCGGTAAAAAAATACATTAAATAAATTGACCCGATCGACTTCTAAATTGAAAGGTAGATTCATTACATTTGAAGGAAGTGATGGAGCAGGGAAGACCACACAGATCAATCAGCTGCATGCCCGGCTGAAGGAAGCGGGCGTGGCCTGTTATCTCACCCGTGAGCCTGGCGGTACCGCGATAGCGGAACGTATTCGAGATTTGGTCCTGCTAAACAACGACCCCCGGACCGCTATCACCGAACTCTTGCTGATCTTTGCCGCTCGTGCCGAACATACCAGCGAAGTCATCCTGCCGTCACTTAAATCAGGCCAGTGGGTATTGTGTGATCGATACACCGATGCGTCCTACGCCTATCAAGGGGGTGGAAGTGGTGTTCCCGAGGAACTTATTGCCAAAGTCGAGTCCGTGGCCACCGGGGGGCTAAAACCCGATCTCACGATCTTGCTCGACATCGAAACGGAAGAGGGCGCTTTAAGGCTCGATGGCCGCGCGAGCAGCCCAGATCGCTTTGAGGCGGAAGCCGCGGACTTCAAACGCCGCGTAAGAGAAGCCTATCTGAAGCGGCAGGCCAATGAGCCCAACCGCATCCACCGAATTAATGCCCTAGGCACCGTTGAATCCATTGGCGGCAGGATTTTTGAACTTGTGAAACCCTTGCTTGCAGAGTCATACGCGTGATCAAAGATGAGAGGGGTTGGTTAGCCCCGACTTACGAGAGGCTAACCCGCGACTGGGCCCAACTTCCCCACGCTTTATTGCTCAGCGGACCTGAGGGGATCGGGAAAGCAGATCTTGCGCTTGATCTCGCGCGACTTTTTTTGTGCGACAACCCATCGGGCCCCGACCCCTGTGGCGCTTGTACAGGCTGCTCACTGATAGAGGGCAGCATCCATCCTGACCTGCATATACTCTCGGCTGAGGCTAATGAGTCGTCGCTAAGTGCCATACTGCAAAAGCATGCCGAGCGATATTGGCTGGATCGAAAGGGCGCCTCCGCAAAGAAACCCAGCGATCAAATAACGGTGGACAGCGTACGATCCCTAAACGAATCGCTCTCGTCCACCGCAAAAATTGCTCGATCCAAAGTCGCCATTATCCAAAACGCGGATAACCTCAACCGCAACGCCGCAAACGCGCTGCTGAAACTCCTTGAAGAACCTACGCCTAACACCTATCTGATTCTGACCTCGGCAACCACCCACCGGCTGCCGGTGACCGTGAGAAGTCGGTGTGCGCGAATCAACTGTGACGCCCCCGATGCCGCAGCCTTGAGAATCTGGCTCGCAGGGCGGCACGCTCTAGATGAGATAGCGCTTGAAGGATTGAGTCAATCTGGTTTAGGTCCGTTGAGACTTGATCGCCTGGTCGAGAAGGGGCAGGATCAGAACCTGCTAGCGCTTTGGCACAACCTGAAAAAAAACCTGGGACGTTTCGACTTAGCCGCAATGATGGGATATTGTGACCAGCTGGGGCCAGAGCTTGTCCTTGCCGTGTTGCAGCGCTTTGTAGAGCGTGAGTTTCGAGCACGCGTAGTGGCCGGGTGTCGTTCTGATCCTGGCGGCGAGCGCTGGACACGAGCAGAGTTAATCCGTGCGTATTATCTCCTGGGAGATGCCAGAGAGCGTTTAGGGTCAGCTCTGGACACACAACTTTGCCTAGAGAGCACATTTTCGCAGCTTGAGACTCGCCGGAGGCAAGCCGAGAGAGTGTAGACTCTTTAGTCACGCCGCCGTGCAACCGCCCAGATGACTGAAGACGCAAAACTAGAACCCGCTCGCCCAAAGGTCTTATCGGTTTCGATTAACGACGTGCGAACGTTGCGGGCGGCCTTTATGCCGTTTTTAAAGAACGCCGGTTTGTTCGTCCCAACGAACAAGGAATATGCGATGGGCGATGAGGTTTTTCTGGTCCTTAAATTGCTTGGGGATGAACAGTTCGCGCTTGCGGGAGTGGTGGTATGGATCACCCCCTCTGGCGCGCAAAGCAGCCGCACAAAGGGGGTAGGGGTGCAGTTCAAGGGGCCAGAAGGCGCCCGACTGCGTGAGCGCATTGACGAGCTGATCGGCGATAACGAGCGCCAGCAGGGTGCGACGCACACGCTTTAATGAGAGCCAGATGAGGGCGCGTCGCTCCTAATGCTAGTAGATTCCCACTGTCACGTTGACTTTCCAGACCTTTCGGCGGATCTTCCCGGCGTGGTCGATCGCGCTCGGGAGGCCGGAATCGGTCATATGCTGTGCGTGAGCGTTAATCTCACTGACTTTCCGCGCTTGTGCGAGGTAACGCAGGCCTATCCTGAAATCTCTTGGAGTGTTGGGGTTCACCCGAACGAGGCCTTCGAGGCAAACGCCGAACCCAGTTCAGCTCAATTGGCAGCGCTTGCCGACCACCCCCGTGTTGTTGCTGTTGGGGAAACAGGTCTTGATTACTATCGTTCGGAAGCGGCGAGCCAGTGGCAAAGAGACCGTTTTGCCGCCCACGTGGCGGCTGCCAAACAGTGCGCAAAACCGCTGATCGTTCACACCCGGCAGGCAGCAGCAGACACGCTCGACCTGATGAGAGCTGAGCACGCCCACGAGTGTGGCGGCGTAATGCACTGTTTTTCCGAGGACTGGGAGACCGCCAAGGCAAGCCTAGATGAGGGGTTTTACATTTCCTTCTCAGGAATCGTGACCTTCAAGAATGCTGAAGCCCTGCGGGAGGTCGCGCGAAAAACCCCTATCGACCGGATTCTGGTGGAAACCGACGCGCCGTACCTGGCGCCGCACCCCTTCAGGGGCAAAGTGAATGAGCCAGCCTTAGTCGTGCACACGGCTCGTTGCGTAGCCGAGATCAAAGGGATGGACGAGGAGGTGTTTGCCGACGTCACGACTGAGAACTTCAAGAAGCTGTTCTCACGCGCCAAGGTAGAACCAATCGCGGCCTAGGGGGTGCCGATCTCGCAGGAAGCTAAATTGGGGTTGATAGATGGCTGGTAGATCGATATTTCGCATAATGTATATTATGTAAAGTACACGATATTACGCTTAAACAGCCATCATCACGGATAGATTGACCTACCCCCCGCTGTTGGCGACAATCGCCCTTCGTTTTTGAGTTGGCCGCAAGCCTCTTTAGACGTTAATTCACTTATTTACACAGGATTGTTAAACCGATGACCCAGAAGGAAATAGAGGCTGCGGGCAACGCAGCAGACGAGACCGTTGCCGTTGCTCAGCCCTCATCGAGCCCGAAAGCTGATGCCGCCCGCTCGAGTGGACGCAAGCCCGCCACGATCGGTTCGTCGATCGTGATCCATGGGGATGTCACGGGCGAGGAAGACCTTGTCGTGGATGGCACGATCGAGGGCACCGTAAATTTCAAGGACAACAACCTCGTCGTCAGCGCGAACGGTCGAGTGACTGCCAATATCAACGCCCGCATTATCCGCGTGGATGGCGAGGTGAAGGGCGAGCTGCATGGCAGCGAACAGGTCATCATCAGCCCTTCGGGTAAAGTCAATGGGGATATACGGGCACCACGGGTCGTCCTCGAGGATGGCTGCAGCTTCAAAGGCTCCGTTGATATGGATTCTGAAAAGGCGTTGTCGGCCGACCGCGCTGCAACCCCCCGCCTACGTCCTACGGCGGCAAGACCAGTTCGCCCGGGCGGCTCAGAGCCGGGCGGCCTGAGAAACTAGGCAAAAAAAACCGCGGTCAGAAGCCGCGGTTTTTTTTTGGGCACTGCCCTTCTTCCTCATTTTTAACTCATCTTCACACTTAACAAACTCAAAGCACTCTTCACTCTCTTTGGGATTCACTTCTTAGTGGATCAGCCGCACTTGTAGCCACACTCAGCTAAAGACGCGCCTTTTGGACTCGTGCCCGAACTAATGGCCTCGTCATAGTCCTCGGCAGTAAAGACGACGACGCTTTCCGGATCAAACGCGCGGATAGGACCCTGGATTAACTCCGGGTGCTCGTACATCAGGTCGTCATATAGCGGGA